>NZ_JADBTZ010000139.1:0-6514 GCF_020245885.1 Microcystis sp. M165S2
CCAAACAAGATCAATCTTCAGAGACTCTTAATAAGCTGATCAATCAACAGAAATTAATTATCCTAAATATTAAATTAATCTCTCTAGCAAATAGTTTAAATGAACGTTTAGGGAAAGGTGAATCTGATGCCATTACTTTAGGAATAGAATTACAAACTGATTATATCATCCTTGATGACTTTGCAGCAAGAAAAGAAGCACTACACTTAGGCTTAAATGTTAAAGGAACTTTAGCGATTATTCGTAAACTTCTCAAAGAAGGAAAGATAGAAATTGAAAATTTGGAGAGTTTTTATCAAAGACTTAGAGAAATTAACTTTAGAGTCAAGCGTGAGATATTTGAGAGCATTTTTGGAGACTGAGTGTGATACTGAAGGCACTGCGTAGCAGCACGCTTATTTTTTCGGGTGCATTAACACAGTATAATGCGCCTTATTTCTTGTTATTGATGGATTCCCACCATAACTTTAAATCACTTTCATTAATCTTTTTTTGAAGATATTCAATCTGATCTGAATAGCTGAGATTTTTCATGTCTTCAGCCATTTTTTCTTGACTGGTTTGTTTAAAAGCTAAACAGTCAAAACTTTTTTTAATTGTCGTTGGCTTCATCAATTGTTACCTCTAAAGGAGAAATAATAGTCAAAATCCCGTAGCCATTGAGTAAATTAATTTGATTATAGCCTTTCATTTTATCTAGGCGCACAATATGTTTAAAATTCCATGATATGATTGCATCCGCTCTAGCTATTGTAGCAGCCGCTACATGAGTAGCATCATTAATAGACTTTGATGTAACAACTCCTTCATTAATATATAGTAATTCTCTGACTTATGAGGCACAGTAGCAACAGTGAGTAAACCAATTGCGAATATCTTTCTGAGTAACTTCTAACATAGCCAATTCAATCTCTTCTATTAAGTCTTTGTAAGTTCTCGCCTTCAGTTTTCTTAACATCGCTTTCACTTTTGACCAAAAGTTTTCAATAGGAGAGAATTCGGGAGAATAAGGAGGTAAATAGATGAGTCTAGCTTTTTCTTGTTCGATTATTTCTCTGACCATTTCTCCGAGATGAATCTTGGCGTTATCCATGATCAGACAGTCTCCTTCTTTAATTTTTGGCAGCACTTCCTTCAGAATAAATCCTTCAAATGTTACCGCATCCACTGCACCGTATATATTGACTGATGCGACAACTTTTTCTAAGCTTATAGCACTAATTATTGAAATATTTCTCCCTCTTTTTTGTGATTTTCTTCCTCTGGCTCTTTGGCCAATTAAGGCTCTAACATAGAGTCTCAAAAGGGCTAAATTTACCCCCGATTCATCGATAAAAATTAGTTTTGATGCCTCAATTTCCCCTACTTGGGACCAGTATTCTACTCTTTTTTGCTGTACCCTGTCACTTTCTTTTTCCGCCGCGTGTAGTGTTTTTTTTGAAACTGTAATTGAGTTTTTGCGTAATCCGCCCCAGGGTGGCTCTACTGACTTTCACCTGTGTCTTTTCATACAGTAAGTCCGATAATTCTTCAAGAGTTGCATCATTGTTAGCTTCGATGATTTCTATTAAAATTATCAGTTGTTCACTATTTAACCTGGTTGGCGGACTTACCCCTTGCGGACGAGGACGGATATTTCCTGTTTCTTTATATTGCTTCAATAACTTCTGAATAAAGCTTTTAGCCACGTCAAATCTCTGGGCTAGTCCTCGAATGGAAATTTTTTCTTTCTTCCAGACATCGATAATTTTTTGGCGAAAATCTACAGAATAGGGTCTCATAGGAAGCGGGTAAGTTCTATTATTTGTCTATTTGCTTTCCATTGTACCTCATAGCTCCAAGAATTGCTATATTCTGATTGACTGGTATCACCTGAAATACCCATGCGGATCACAAAATTGGCCAATTGTCAATAGCTTTTGAGATGCTCTCACCCTGTAGAAAATCAAGAATATTTTCTTTAGGTGGAATAGGAAGATGAAATTTATCGGTAAACCAATAAATTATCATCACCTAAACCACTTTCTAGCCTAATTAATAGGGCCATTTCCAGTTAGTAATCTCGTCCTTATCGATGCCATTGGTAAAAGCATAATCGAGATTATCGATAATAGCATTTTTCATCCGTTCTTTCACATGACCGGCAGCAGAACCTAATTTCGGCACGCGATCAATGACATCAATTACTAGATGAAAACGATCAACTTGGTTACGAATCGCTAATTCTAGGGGAGTATTAATATTCCCTTCTTCTTTGTAACCGCGCACATGAATACGTTCTTGATTGCTGCGACGGTAGGTAAGTTTATGAATCAGCCAAGGATAACCGTGGAAATTAAAGATAATTGGCTTATCAGTGGTAAATAAACTATCAAAATCCCGTTCCGATAAACCATGGGGGTGTTCACTTTCCGACTGTAATTTAAACAGATCAACCACGTTGATAAAGCGAACTTTTAAGTAAGGGAATTCCTCCCGTAGAATTGCCGTTGCCGCTAAAGATTCTTTAGTGATAATATCCCCACAGCAAGCCATAATCACATCCGGTTCATCGGGATTAGTTCCATCATCATCGTTACTGGCCCAATCCCAAATACCGATACCTTTGGTGCAGTGTTTAATTGCTTCTTCAATGGTCAAGTATTGCAGGTGTTTCTGTTTATCAGCAACGATAATATTAGTGTAATCCTTGCTCTTGAGACAGTGGTTAGCCACACTTAATAAACAGTTACCATCGGGGGGAAGATAAACCCGCACCACGTCAGCACTTTTATTGGTTACTAAATCGATAAAACCAGGGTCTTGGTGACTAAAACCATTGTGATCCTGCCGCCAAACCACCGAGGATAACAACAGATTCCAAGAGGAAACAGAAGCGCGCCAAGGCACATGATTTTTGCAGATATCGAGCCATTTAGCGTGTTGGTTGAACATGGAATCGATAACGTGAGCAAAAGCTTCGTAGGAGTGAAATAAACCGTGACGACCGGATAATAAATAACCCTCTAACCAACCGACTAAAGTATGTTCACTCAGCATCTCCATCACCCGACCATCGGGAGATAATTGGCTACCATCTAAATCCTCTGGATAGGTATCAGCTAACCAAGTTTTTTTAGTCACTTCATAGAGAGCCGCTAAACGATTAGAAGCAGTTTCATCGGGACCAAAAACGCGAAAATTAGTCATATTATTTCGCATTACATCCCGCAAAAATACCCCCATCACTCCCGTGTTTTCCGCTTCCACTTGGCCCGGATGGGTGACAGCCACGGCATATTGACGAAAATCTGGCATTTTTAGGTCTTTACGCAGCAATCCGCCGTTAGCGTGCGGATTAGCACTCATGCGACGATGACCAATAGGAGCGAGTTCTTTAAATTCTGGCTTAAATTTACCCGTGGTATAGTCAAATAATTCCTCCGGGTTATAGCTTTTCATCCACTCCTCTAATTTTCTCAAGTGTTCGGGGTTTTCCTGCATGGCACCCATGGGGACTTGGTGAGCGCGCCAGAATCCTTCTACTTTATGACCATCAACGTTTTTCGGCCCTGTCCAACCCTTGGGAGACCGGAGGATAATCATCGGCCAGGGGTAACGTTTAGCAATACCCGTGCTGCGAGCTTCCTGTTGATAGGAGCGAATCTGATTGATACAGTGTTCTAGGGTAGCGGCCATTTTTTGATGGCAGTGCATGAGGTCTTCATCTTCCTTACATTCGACAATGTAGGGGGTGTAACCGTAACCGACAAAGAGACTTTCTAACTCGTGCGTCGAAATACGGGAGAGAATGGTGGGATTAGCGATTTTATAACCGTTTAAGTTTAAAATTGGCAGTACCGCACCATCGCGAATCGGGTTAAGGAATTTATTCGAGTGCCATGCGGTGGCAAGGGGACCGGTTTCTGCTTCCCCATCACCAACGACCACGGCCGTAATTAGGTCGGGATTGTCAAAAACAGAACCGTAGGCATGGGAAACACTATAACCCAGTTCGCCGCCCTCATGGATAGAACCGGGGGTTTCGGGGGTGACGTGACTGCCGATGTGACCGGGAAAAGAAAATTGTTTAAAGAATTTTTGTAATCCTTCCTCATCTTGACTTTTATCGGGGTAAATTTCCGAATAGGTTCCTTCTAGATAAACCGGACCGAGTACCCCCGGCGCCCCATGGCCAGGACCGGCCATAAAAATCATATCGAGGTCGTATTTTTTGATTAAACGGTTGAGGTGAACGTAGGTAAAACTTAAGGCCGGACTTGCTCCCCAGTGACCGAGCAAACGATACTTAACGTGTTCGGGTTTAAGATGTTCTTTGAGCAGGGGATTATCGCGCAGATAAATCATACCTACAGCTAAATAGTTACAAGCGCGCCAATAGGCATGGGTTTTATAGAGTTCGTCTTGAGAAAGGGGATTTTGTTCTGTTAAGGGTCTTTCTGGTGCGAATACCATGAATATTTCTCCGATATCAATGAACGATGAGATTAATAGAGTTGATAGACAATTTCTCCAGATTATCGAGAGGGTTAACCCTCGGTCAGTTTTCAAACTGTAATCAAGAGTCTAACCTTTTGGGGTGCAAAAAACTATTAAAATAAACTATATTTTACTGATCTGACTTGGCTAATTTATGTCCGTCGGGCGGGGTTTTTAAATGGATTTTAAAGGAAAATTAATGTCTTCTTAACTTAGAGAACAATAAATTCTCGGAAAACTTTTAATGATTTTTTAATGTCAGCTTTTCCCAGAATACCATAAAGTCACGCCTTAGTTTGTCGGGAAGAGCCTAATTAGGCTTTCTCGATGCCGGTGGTGGGGACTACTAGGAGAGCTTTTGAAGCACTGAAACTTAAAATCTTTCTATACTTCATCTAGCGATCGATAAAAGCTGATTAGTATGTATAGTGATTCTCTACAGGCCAATCAATTCTCAAATTTTTTTTTTCTTGATCGTGCCTAAGCTTATCGCAGCTGCAAAGGAGTTTTTTTCATGACAAAAGTAAGAGTCGCTATCAACGGATTTGGTCGTATCGGTCGCCTCGTTTTTAGGGCGGGTATCCAAAATCCTGATTTCGAGTTTGTTGGTATTAATGATCTCGTCCCCTCCGATAATATTGCCTATCTGCTCAAATACGACTCCACCCACGGACGTTTTCAAGGTACGGTAGAAGCAAAAGAAGATGGCATCGTCGTCGATGGCAAGTTTATCCCCTGTTACTCCATCAAAGACCCCGCTCAACTGCCCTGGGGTGCAACCGGGGCCGATTATGTGGTTGAGTCCACCGGTTTATTTACCACCGCGGAAGGGGCAGCAAAACACCTAGAAGCAGGGGCCAAACGGGTGGTTATCTCCGCACCCACCAAAGATCCCGACAAAGTTCGTACTATCGTACTAGGCGTTAACGACAATGAGTACGATCCCGCTAAGGATCTGATCGTCTCTAACGCTAGTTGTACCACCAATTGTTTAGCCCCGATCACCAAAGTTATTAACGATAACTTCGGACTAGCGGAAGGATTAATGACCACGGTACACTCGATGACCGCCACTCAACCCACCGTTGATGGTCCATCGAAAAAAGATTGGCGCGGTGGTCGCGGCGCGGGTCAAAATATTATCCCCTCCTCCACGGGAGCAGCCAAAGCAGTAACCCTAGTTATTCCTTCCCTAAAAGGCAAATTAACCGGTATGGCCTTCCGTGTGCCAACTCCCAACGTTTCGGCGGTGGATTTAACCTTTAAAACCGAAAAAGCCACCAGTTACGAGGAAATCTGCGCCGCGATGAAAGCCGCCAGCGAAGGACCAATGAAAGGTATCCTCGGTTATACCGATGAGGAAGTGGTATCGAGTGACTTTATCACCGACCCCCGTTCCAGTATCTTTGATGCTAAAGCTGGTATTCAACTTAATGCCAATTTCTTTAAGGTCGTCTCTTGGTACGATAACGAGTGGGGTTATTCCTGCCGGATGTTAGACCTGATGAAAATGATGGCAGCCAAGGAAGCAACCTTAGTAACAGCCTAAATCAGTTATCAGTTATCAGTAACCAGTAAACAGTGAAAAGACAGCACTGTTAATGCCGTTATTAGGGTGCATCCCACATTTGCAGGAACACCGATAATCAGCAATTATCAGTGACTTTTAAATTATTACAGATATATCAGCAGCTGTCTGTAAGCATCCCACCGAAAAACTAATGCGCTCCGGGGTTTGGGGGGTAGAACCCCCCAAAAGCTTGGATTGAGCGATAAAACCGAAAGTAACGCCCGATTTTAGTAGAGAGTTTCCCTTGAAAAATCCCAACTTCGTAGATTTACAAAAATGAGATGCACCCCGTTATCGAAAATTTGGGTTAAAACCCCGTCCTTTTAGGACGGCTTTTTAAACTATAGCTTGTTAACTTAACTTTTATTGTGCTATACTGACTTTATCTAAGTACCCCGTGGGTAAAATGTTTGTCTTAGAGTTTAAAGTTAAAGCTAAAACTCAACAGTATCAAGCCATAGACGA
>NZ_JADBTZ010000014.1:0-10135 GCF_020245885.1 Microcystis sp. M165S2
ATGTCAATTAGAAGGAATCTCTGTGATTCTTCAAGAAGAATCCTATACCTCAGCTTCTAATTTTTTGAATGACGATCCTCTCCCCGTTTATGGACAGATAACTGAAAAGCCAGTGTTTTCAGGAAACCGAATTTCGCGAGGTTTATATCGTACAGATAGAGGATTTCTTTGCCAATCTGATGTCATAGGTTCCTACAATATTTTACGAAAAGCATTCCCAAATGCGTTTAACCGCTATGGGATAGAGAGGTGCGTAGTTCACCCAAGGAGAATTAATCTCTCGAAGCAAAAGTGAAGGGAATTTCTGAAATGGAATTCAGTCTGTCTATATTTGACTATACTTTTACTAACTATTACAGGAATTAGAATTACATGAAAATTACGCTTTACAGTGGGGGGTTGACCTAAGAAAGGTTCAGCCCGCTAATGCCACCCGTCGCTATCGGGATTTTCTTCTCGCTACCGCTTGGATGGGTGATATCGGTGCGATTGCCGTGGCGATGAGTCCCTGTATGCGTCTTTATGCTTATCTGGGTCAACAATTAGCCTTAGAGCCGATTTCTGAGAATCCCTATCAAGCTTGGATTGATAGTTATAGTGGGGATGAATTCGCAGCTTTAGCAAGCCAGTTAGAGGAATTGGCGGATAAATACGCTCTGATGACGGAAAATATCTCTTTATCCTATCGTTATGCCCTTAGTTGTGAACAGGACTTCTTTAGTGCCGCCTACAGCCGGGGCAAATCTTAAAATTTTCCCGTCACAATGTTAAGAAATATAAATAACGCTAAGATTAAGGTAAGCAAAATCGTCATTATAAGAATAATGTTCCCTTCGCAACCCACCGAAAACGAACTCCTGAAAACTATCTTGGAACCTCTACTGGAGGATTTCACCCATTGGTTTTCCCGTTCCCGTCTCCTCCTCGAATCCGAGAGATTATCCTTTCTCAGCCTCGAGGAACAAAACGATTTATTGGCCAGAGTCAAAAACGCCCAACAGGAGGTGGCTACGGCTCATTTACTCTTTAAAACCACAGGTGGTCAGGTGGGTATTGAGGCCAAGATGTTGTTGCCTTGGCATCAGTTGGTGGCAGAGTGTTGGGGTGTCAGCAGTCGTCGTCGTCGATTACAGGGTTGGGGAGAATATCAATCTCCTCAAACTGACGCTTAATCTGAAACTTTTTGGTAAGCTAGAGAGTTGAGCGAATTTTTAGCATAAAGTTTTGGCAATTAGGAATATTCACACATAATTCATGGGAGACTTAGTCAATGCTACATCTGCTCTATATCCTCGCCTTCACGGTTATCGCTTTTTTGACCATTAATAATTTAATTCGTAGTCTGATTACTGTCAGCATGGATTCCCAGAAACGTCCTGCTAAATCGGGTAATTCCTATAATCCCTACGGTTATCCCATGACTTCCCATCCCGAACTTTTGGACGAGTCCGGACAACTAATCAATGAACCTTTGTTAGTGATTCGTTCTCTCACTGTCGAAGATGCTCGTCAGCAGTTAGATGCCATTTATAATTCTTCTCCCAGTGCCACCAAAGAGCAAGATGAAGAAATCTAATTGGTTCTAGAATGGCAGTCCTTGATAACAGACATATTTATCTACACGGTTTTGCTTCTGGCCCCCAATCAACAAAAGCGCAATTTTTGAGACATTGTTGGCAAAATAAGGGTTTAGCAATGGAAATTGCCGATCTTAACGGTGATAACTTTTCTAGCTTAACTCTCACTCGTCAGATTGTTCAAGTCGGCCAATTGATTGAACAATCTCAGCTTCCCGTTACTCTGATTGGTTCCAGTTTTGGCGGTTTAACGGCAGCTTGGCTGGCAGAAACTTATTCTCAGGTGCAAAGGCTCGTTTTATTAGCTCCGGCTTTTAATTTCGGGCCGATTTGGTTAGGACAATTGGGAGCAGAAACCCTAGCCAATTGGCAAAAATCTGGGAGTTTATCGGTTTATCACTACGGTTATCGTCGTTCTCTGCCAATTTATTACAAATTCATCGAGGATTTAGCTAATTATCCCCAAGAAAAGTTAATCAGGCAGCTCCCCACCCTGATTATTCATGGTCGTGCCGATGAGGTGATTCCCCTAGAAAATAGTCGCCATTATTGCATAAATCGCCCTTGGGTAAAATTAGTCGAATTAGATAGCGATCATGCCCTTACCGATGTTTTGACGAGAATCTGGGCTGAAATCCAATTATTTCTCAATTTTTGACGAAAAAAGACCCCTCCTTCGATCGAAAAAAGGGGGGTTTTAGTATATTTGTATTAAATTTTGAGAAGATTTTTCAGCTTCTCAGTCTAAAGACAAGAGATTTTCTGCTGATGTCTTGCCACTACCAAAGTCCGCGGATAGGAGATACACTAGGCTCGGGAGCGGGTTGAGGAGCAACTTCAGTAAAGGTTCTGGTTTCCGGGGGTAAAGCGGGAAGTCCCCAAGCGCGTTCTTTTTGGTTAACTTCTCTTAAAAGTTGTGAGCGATTGCTGCTGGTGGTGATTTCCGATTTTAGTTTCAAGCGGGAAACCCAATAGGGACGAGCTTTACCCACATAAATTAACTTGCCATCTACCACTTGCAATAGTACATCGTCGCCACCGGTGGCATCCCCAACAATACGAGCGGTGGTTCCGTCAGCAAAGTCGCCACTGAAAATTTCTTTGCCATCCA
This sequence comes from Microcystis sp. M165S2, assembly GCF_020245885.1. Lineage (NCBI taxonomy): Bacteria > Bacillati > Cyanobacteriota > Cyanophyceae > Chroococcales > Microcystaceae > Microcystis > Microcystis sp. M165S2. The sequence goes on from NZ_JADBTZ010000014.1 coordinate 2,689, forward strand.
CTGTTACAGGTCTGATCAATTGGATGGACATAATCCCTCCCACGGTTCCCCGAACGCGACCTAGTACATAGTCACCGGGGTTGAGTTGCGGCTCACCTCTGTAGGTGTTATGGCCGCGCAGTTGACTGATCAGGATTTCGTTATTTTCCGGTCCTGCTTGTGCGGGTACAGCGCCAACGGTGGTTAGGGCAACTAAACCGGCAAAACCAGCGACAAGGGAAATTTTGTTAAACACAATTACCTCAAGCAAAAAGTTAGTAAATTACATAGAGACGTTCTAGATTATAACTTAGTTCCCAATTTTGTCTATATTGCGAAATATTTGTTTAATAATTTCTCGATCGAGGTGTTGGGGATTTCAGTTATCAGTTATCAGTTATCAGATTGCAGTTTTAAGTGGACAGTGTTAGGTGAAAACTTCGGGGTCTTCTGGACATCAGGTGAAAAATGTTCACAATGTTACATAATGGGCGCAAACCTTGCGCCCCTACAGCCGGCACGATATTAATGGTAGGGACATAAGGCTTATGCCCTTTTTTCGATAAGATAAGCTTATCACTTTAACTCCAATAGAAGCAAACTTGGGAACTTTCTTTTCACTGATTACTGTTTACTGTTCACTGCTCACTGAAAAATCCCCATTTCCCCATTCCCTAACCCCTATTCCCTAACCCCTATCCCCATTGGTGAATAATTCAGGATCGAGGATGGGTAGTTCGCTATCTGTTTCTGCTGGGGGAGAGGGTAACTGGAAACGATTTAAGGTTTGTTGAATGCGATCGAAAATGGTGATTTTTTGCTCGCTATTGTTCTGGGGTTCGGGAATAGGTTCCACTTCTACCGGAGGCTAAATACTAGAGGCCGGTTCGTTAATCTCCTTTGTCTCCGGTATGGTGGTTAAGGGAGATTCGAGCGCTTCAGGGGTTTCCTCCACATTTTCTATTGTTTCTGTCTCTACTGGTTTTTCTTCCACTATTGGGCTTTCTGGCTCAATAACAGGATTTTCTTCCACTATTGGGCTTTCTGGCTCAATAACGGGGGTTTCTTCCACTATTGGGCTTTCTTCCTCAATAACGGGGGTTTCCTCAACTATAGGGGTTTCTGGCTCAATAACGGGGGTTTCTTCCTCAACTATGGGAGTTTTTTCCTCTAGACTGGGAATGGTTTTATAGTTGGGATCAACAATGCTACGGGCAATTATAGGGGATAAATCGCCGCGGACTAATTGACTAAGGCCGTCTTGGTAAGAGGGATCAAAGCTAATCACGCGCACGCTGGTATTAAACTCGTTTTCGATTTTATTTCCCTTACCATCGATGAATTCTAATTGTACCCAGTTATTGCCCTTGTCAAAACCCTTGAGATAGATCGGTTCCCAAGTATCAAGCAGAAAACTTTCACCGTTGACAGTGACACGAATGCGCCAATTTTGAAGACTATTATCCTCGTTGACAGTATTGGGCAGACGTAGAGGAGCATTACTCAGATAAAAATCGAGCAGGATCGGTTCTGCACCGTAGATTCCTTGCGGATGACTGTAGGTTAGTAGGGGTAAGGTGTTATCAGGGGCATTTTTGCCTGTTTTTGTCAGAATATGAAAGGTTGTTTCAGCGAAGGCCCCATCATTTTTAAAACTTTCCTGCCAAGGCCGCAGGGCCAAGACGCGGAGGGTGTGAGTACCGGGGGCGAGATTTTCTAAGATAATCGGTTGCTTGAGGTCGTAGATAGCCGATGCTGGTTCATTATCGACAATTAGGCTCAAGTGGGGTCCTAATTTCAGGGTGTCGTCTTGGAAAATTGGCAGATCTGACACTTGTAGTTTAACTGTCACCTGAGGGTCATCGAAAACTTGTTCGGCCAGAGGACTGAGAATCGTTACTTGGGGAGCGTAACGATCTAAACTGGGGCGCAGTTGCTGAATTAGGGCCGGGGGGGCAACCTCAGAAATGCGGCCTCGAACGACGGAAAGATTAGAGGTTTCGGAAGTGGGGAGATTGGTAGCCGTCAGGCGATCGCCACAGGCGGTTAACAGGGTGGTCAGTAAACCGATCACAAGACATATATGAAGGGTTTTGACTGGGATTAATTTATGTAGTAGGGATAGCACGTTCCTCCTAGAGCCAAGGCCAAAATCTATACAAACCATTGATTTTTGCGAGAGTCATTGAATGCTCTGGTGTCAGCAAAAGCGCGAGAAGATCAGGTTATGGCCTCAATTTTACAGAATTGTTTGATTGTTTTTTGAGAATCTATCTATTGAATTTTCTATATGGTCTGGTGGGGGATAAAAGGGGGAAATCGGCTTCTGGGGCGACAATTAATAAACTTTTGTCAAGAAAAATCACCAGTCTGACCCTGACTGAGACCGTCCATAGCAGAAAACGTCTCTCCTATCAAGGATTAAGAGAATTTTAATTATTGTTAAGCATAATGAACAGACAAGAGAACAAAGACTTATCATCTACTATTGATGCTTTCGACTGGAATCTCACCCAAGAGGAAAGTCAAGCGACATTAACAAAAGGTGGGTCAGATTTCAACTTGCCTTTTTTAGGTTAAAAAATCTATCCTCAAATAAAACGCTAAGTCTATTGTCGAGAGAGGAGAATCCTCATGGCACTCCCCCCCAAAGCGGTAGCTAAAGTGATTGTAGATAAAGACCCAGTACCTACTTCCTTTGAGAAGTGGGGTCAACCGGGGCATTTTGATCGCACTTTAGCCAAAGGACCCAAAACCACCACCTGGATTTGGAACCTACACGCCAACGTCCACGATTTTGATAGTCAAACCAGCGATCTAGAAGATATTTCTCGGAAAATCTTCAGCGCCCACTTCGGACATCTCGCCGTTGTCTTCGTTTGGCTGAGTGGAATGTACTTCCACGGCGCGAAATTTTCTAACTATGAAGCTTGGTTAACCAACCCGCTCGCCATCAAACCCAGCGCCCAAGTGGTCTGGCCGATCGTCGGTCAAGGCATCCTCAACGGCGATGTGGGCGGTGGCTTCCACGGTATTCAGATCACCTCTGGTCTGTTCTACCTCTGGCGCGCCTCCGGGTTCACCAACAGCTATCAGCTATACTGCACCGCTATCGGTGGTTTAGTTATGGCGGGTCTGATGCTGTTTGCCGGTTGGTTCCACTACCACAAAAGCGCACCGAAACTGGAATGGTTCCAAAACGTGGAATCGATGATGAACCACCACTTGGCGGGTTTACTCGGCTTAGGTTCCCTAGGTTGGGCCGGTCATCAGATTCACGTTTCTTTACCGGTGAACAAACTCCTCGATGCTGGAGTAGCTCCCCAAGACATCCCCTTGCCCCACGAGTTCATTCTCGAACCGAGCAAGATGGCGGATTTATATCCCAGTTTCGCCCAGGGTTTGACCCCTTTCTTTACCCTTAACTGGGGTGCTTACTCGGATTTCCTCACCTTCAAAGGTGGCTTGAACCCCGTGACTGGTGGTCTCTGGCTTTCCGATACCGCTCACCATCACTTGGCGATCGCTGTATTATTCATCATTGCTGGTCATATGTACCGTACCAACTGGGGTATCGGTCACAGCATGAAGGAAATCCTCGAAAACCACAAAGGTCCCTTCACCGGTCAAGGTCACAAAGGACTGTACGAAATCCTGACCACCTCTTGGCACGCTCAGTTAGCGATTAACCTTGCTCTCTTAGGTTCGCTAACCATCATCGTGGCCCACCATATGTACGCCATGCCGCCCTATCCCTATCAGGCGACTGACTACGCCACCCAACTATCCTTGTTCACTCACCACACTTGGATCGGTGGCTTCTTAATCGTCGGTGCGGGAGCGCACGGAGCGATCTTCATGGTACGGGACTACGATCCGGCCAAAAACGTCGATAACCTGCTCGATCGGGTGATCCGTCATCGCGACGCAATTATCTCCCACCTGAACTGGGTATGTATTTTCCTCGGCTTCCATAGCTTCGGTTTATACATTCACAACGACACCATGCGGGCTTTTGGTCGTCCCCAAGATATGTTCTCGGATACGGGAATTCAACTACAACCCATCTTTGCCCAATGGGTACAAAGTCTCCACACCCTAGCCCCCGGCAACACCGCTCCTAACGCTCTAACTACCGCTAGTTATGCTTTCGGTGGCGACGTGGTAGCAGTGGGTGGCAAAGTGGCCATGATGCCGATCACTCTCGGTACTGCCGATTTCCTCGTGCATCACATCCACGCCTTCACCATCCATGTAACCGTGTTGATTCTCCTCAAAGGGGTTCTCTACGCTCGCGGTTCCCGTCTGATTCCCGATAAAGCAAATCTCGGTTTCCGTTTCCCCTGCGATGGTCCCGGTCGCGGCGGTACCTGCCAAGTTTCGGGTTGGGATCACGTCTTCCTCGGCCTGTTCTGGATGTACAACTCCCTCTCGGTCGTAATCTTCCACTTTAGCTGGAAAATGCAGTCCGATGTCTGGGGAACCGTCGCCCCCGATGGCACTGTCACCCACGTTACCCTCGGTAACTTCGCTCAAAGTGCCATCACCATCAACGGCTGGTTACGGGATTTCCTCTGGGCGCAATCGGCTCAAGTCATTAACTCCTATGGCTCTGCCCTGTCCGCCTACGGAATCATGTTCCTAGCCGGTCACTTCGTCTTCGCGTTTAGCTTGATGTTCCTGTTCAGTGGTCGCGGCTACTGGCAAGAATTAATCGAGTCGATCGTTTGGGCGCACAACAAGTTAAGAGTTGCCCCCGCTATCCAACCTCGCGCCCTGAGCATCATTCAAGGTCGTGCCGTTGGTGTGGCTCACTACCTCTTAGGCGGTATTGTCACCACTTGGGCATTCTTCTTGGCCAGAAGTCTCTCGATTGGCTAAACTTGCCTATAAGGGCTTGCCAGTCCCCCGGGGATTGGCAAGACTAGGCTCAACCAGCGTCGATTGACCGATACCTCTGTAAGCGTTTCCTATTACAGAAGGTGAATTTAAAAAAGGAAATAACCAGCACTCGTGTAAGAGCCTCAGTTATTTAGAGAGGAGAATTTCCTAAACAGCTATGGCAACTAAATTCCCTAAATTTAGCCAAGATCTAGCCCAAGATCCGACCACCCGTCGGATTTGGTACGGGATCGCCACAGCCCACGATTTTGAAAGTCATGATGGCATGACGGAAGAGAATCTCTACCAAAAGATTTTCGCGTCGCACTTCGGCCACATTGCAATCATTTTCCTGTGGACTTCCGGTACGATATTCCACGTCGCTTGGCAAGGTAACTTCGAGCAGTGGATCAAAGATCCCTTAAATATCCGTCCCATCGCCCACGCGATTTGGGATCCCCAGTTCGGTAAAGGCGCTGTGGATGCCTTCACCCAAGCTGGTGCTTCTAATCCGGTTAACATCGCCTATTCCGGGGTTTACCACTGGTTCTACACCATCGGTATGACCTCCAACCAAGACCTATACCAAGGTGCGGTGTTCCTGCTGATTCTCTCGGCGATTTTCCTCTTTGCTGGCTGGTTACACTTACAACCTAAGTTCCGTCCTAGCCTCGCTTGGTTCAAAAACGCTGAATCTCGCCTGAACCACCACCTCGCCGCTCTGTTCGGTGTTAGCTCCTTAGCTTGGACCGGACACCTCGTTCACGTTGCTATCCCCGAATCCCGCGGTCAGCACGTTGGTTGGGACAACTTCCTCTCCACTCCCCCCCACCCGGCGGGTTTACTACCCTTCTTCACCGGTGACTGGGGTGTGTATGCGGAAAACCCCGATACTGCTAACCACATTTTCGGTACTGCCCAAGGCGCGGGAACTGCGATTCTCACCTTCTTAGGTGGTTTCCATCCCCAAACCGAGTCCCTCTGGTTAACCGATATGGCTCACCACCACTTGGCGATCGCTGTGATCTTCATCGTGGCTGGTCATATGTACCGCACCAACTGGGGCATCGGTCACAGCATCAAGGACATCCTCAATGCACACAGACCCCCCAGTGGTAAGTTAGGAGCCGGTCACAAAAATCTTTATGACACGGTTAACAACTCTCTCCACTTCCAACTCGGTTTGGCTCTCGCTTCTTTAGGCGTGATCACCTCTCTGGTGGCGCAGCATATGTACGCGCTACCCCCTTATGCCTTTATCGCTAAGGACTACACTACCCAAGCGGCTCTCTATACCCACCACCAATACATCGCTGGTTTCCTAGCGGTGGGTGCTTTCGCCCACGGTGCTATCTTCTTCGTGCGTGACTATGATCCCGAAGCGAACAAAGATAACGTCCTGGCGCGGATGCTGGAGCATAAAGAAGCGATCATCTCTCACCTAAGCTGGGTTTCCCTTTTCTTAGGTTTCCACACCCTCGGCCTCTACGTTCATAACGATGTAGTCGTCGCTTTCGGTACTCCCGAAAAACAAATCCTCATCGAACCTGTGTTCGCTCAATTCGTGCAAGCAGCTTCGGGTAAAACCCTGTACGGCATGAACGTACTGTTGTCTAACCCCGATAGCATCGCTTACACCGCCTATCCCAACTACGGTGATGTTTGGTTACCCGGTTGGTTAGACGCAATCAATAGCGGCACTAACTCCCTCTTCTTAACCATCGGTCCTGGCGACTTCCTCGTTCACCATGCGATCGCTCTTGGTTTACACACCACCGTTCTAATCCTGGTTAAAGGTGCTTTAGACGCTCGTGGTTCCAAATTAATGCCCGATAAAAAAGACTTCGGGTATTCCTTCCCTTGCGACGGTCCCGGTCGTGGCGGTACTTGCGACATCTCTGCTTGGGATTCCTTCTATCTAGCCATGTTCTGGATGTTGAACACCTTGGGTTGGTTAACCTTCTACTGGCACTGGAAACACCTCGGTGTCTGGTCGGGTAACGTGGCTCAGTTTAACGAAAACTCCACCTACCTGATGGGCTGGTTCCGCGATTACCTCTGGGCTAACTCGGCTCAATTAATCAACGGTTACAACCCCTACGGTGTTAATAACCTTTCTGTCTGGGCCTGGATGTTCCTCTTTGGACACCTCGTTTGGGCAACCGGTTTCATGTTCCTGATCTCTTGGCGCGGTTACTGGCAAGAGTTGATCGAAACTATCGTTTGGGCCCACGAACGTACTCCTCTGGCGAACCTGGTTCGTTGGAAAGACAAACCCGTGGCTCTCTCGATCGTTCAGGCTCGTTTGGTTGGTTTAGCTCACTTCACCGTTGGCTATATCTTCACCTACGCCGCCTTCTTGATCGCTTCCACTGCTGGCAAGTTCGGCTAAACCTTGAATTAGGTAACTAAAAAACCCCCCGCCCATTGGTGGGGGGTTTTGTTTTTGACATCCTCGCCGCCCTAAAAGTGCGGCGATTCCTAAACCTCACGATTTAAGTTTCTGCTTCCACCACCGTCGCATACCACAGTTAAAAAACCATGTACTGTCTTACACAGAGTCCACAGACTTTCGCCCCATTTCAGA
>NZ_JADBTZ010000140.1:0-31244 GCF_020245885.1 Microcystis sp. M165S2
AAGGGATTAAGTAGCGTGGGGCGCACGCAAACTTTACACGCTTCGGGAGAGGTTCCCTCTTGGTTGGTTGGAGAAATCCTGCTTGCTAACGGAGACTCAATGAACGAAGAATCCCCGTCTCTTTAGAGCGGGGAGCGTCAAATTCTTAGGATAGGTAGCACGAAAATCGAGGCCATTTCTCACGATGCAAGCTCTGCTAGAAAAAGCTCAGATAGCGTTGAATAAAAAAGACTGGGAGACAGTAAACGCCAGCATACAGCGACTTTTAAACCAAAAAGATGCTATTGAACCGATTATTAACGATGAAATCCTCGATTTAGCCCTAGAAGCTTTACAACAATGCGATTTTCAACAGCGATGGGAGATAGCGAAACTATTTCCTCAAATCGGGCAATCGGCGATCGCTCCTTTAATTGCCCTGTTAGAATCCGAAGAACAAGATGGGGAAATGCGCTGGTTTCTGGCGAGAATTCTCAGTCAATTTGATGATCGAGCCTGTATTCTCGCTCTCAGTCAATTATTGCAAAGATCGGAGGAGGAGGAAATCAGCCAAATGGCTGCGGCCGCTTTAGCCAATATCGGCAGTTCTGCGATCTCTAGTTTAGGACAATTACTGTCCGACTCGAACAGGCGTTTTTTAGCCGTACAAGCTTTATCACAAATTCGCCGGCCAGAAATTGTCGAACCTCTTTTAACCGTAGTTAAGGATGAATCTAGCGCCATTCGGGCCATGGCGATGGAAGCTTTAAGCAGTTTTCACCATCCCCAGATTACTGCGATTATCCTCGATGCTTTACAGGACCCAGCTATCGATGTGCGACGGGAAGCAATTAAAGCTAGTAGTTACCTAGGGTCAAATTATCCCCAAGCAGATTTAGTTAACCATCTGCAACCGCTGTTATTCGATATCCACCTCGATATCTGTCAAGAAACGGCGATCGCTCTCGGTCGTATCGGCACAGCAACCTCAGCCAAAGCTTTAAATCCAGTCCTGCAATCTTCCTTAACTCCCGATAGTTTAAAATTAACTGTAGTTCGAGCATTGGGCTGGATCGAGGATAGGGAAGCTTTAAATTATCTAGAAAAGGCTTTATATAGCGAAAATGTCTTAATTTGTCGGGAAATTATCGCTATTCTCGGCCGGCAAACCTGCCAGAAATTACGCCGACAAGCAGGGGCAATTCTCGGTAATTTTTATCACTCCCGTCCCGCAATCCTCGGTGATACGGGAGTTAAACAGTCTCTAGCGATCGCTTTAGGAGCATTAGATCGGGATAATAAAAGTATTTTGCTGACTTTAGCAGCCGATGGAGAAGCAATCGTCCGTCTCCATGCTCTCAGCGCCCTGAAAAAGCTAGATCATGGGACTATATAGCTAATTTCCCGCTGCACAGATGTGGTGAATTTGCCAGTGATCCGCATCCATTTCCCCAAGGATAGCGTTTAATACTAAATCCGGTTATTAAAGAATGATTATTTATTCTCCGTTTTGCCTATTGCATGAGTGCCTATTGCATGAGTGCCTTTTGCCTGTCCTGATATGTAGCCTATGCTCAACGGATTTAGTATAATTTCTCCTGCGCTTCTTGAGGAGATTGGGCTTTAATGGAAAAATTGACAGAAAGCACTATTTCGTAGATTTTATCAGGGTTAAAGGGCTTAATTTCCTGTTTCATCGCCGTGATTCCTTCAGGACTTATTCTCTATTTTCTTCTCTCCGTCTCAATAATTCCGCTCTCTAGAATACCAGAGCAGTTTTTTTTGATGTTATCACCAACAGGACACCCCATAGGGATCAAAAACTAAATCTATCTGATTAGTTAAAGCTAAAACATATCTTTCTACTAAATTGAGAAAATAAGGGTCATCGATCCATGAAGTTTATCAATTTTTAGAGAATTGTTAGATAAGTATCTAGAGATTCGGAGGGTAGAACTTTCAAAGTTTGGTTTTGTAGGTCTAATTCTAAACCCAGTGCTTCTAGGGGAATTACTCCAATTAAAGCATCGCGACCACCGGGTAATTCTAAACATTCAAAAGTTCCCTCCCGACCACAAAGCAATATTTTAGCATCCTGAAAGACTCTCGCTTTGCTCAATCCAGTCGCGGTACTAACATCGACTTCTTTAAGTAAATCTAGCCCCAGTCTCTCAATAATATTAGCAGGTAAACAGAGGGTTGTTGCTCCCGTATCAACTAAAACTTTTGGTAAAGTAACAGAGCGAATTTCTGAAGCAGAGATAAAACCTCTAGCAGCTGCTGATTCATCGGCACGATTAATTATTGTTAAAGGGGTGAAAACTTTGCCCATCGGATTTGTCTGTTTCTTTTCCATATTATTATTTATTAATCCCTATAGTTAGAGAATATATTTTGAGACTAACTAGAGATTAGAGCGGTTACTGATAACTGATTCTAGCTGATAGCTGATAACTAAAAAACTGATTACTGATTACTGATTACTGATCACTGATTTAAGGTCTTTGCAGGAAGATTAATTCTTCAACGGGGAGGAAATCATAGTATTGACCTTGATTGGCTAAAACTGCGATTAAATGGAGACGAGCATCGGGTTCAATGTGTAATCCTTCCCAAGGGACAGCAATTTCCAAACATTGATTAAAAGAAGCTTTGGCACTACTAGGAACTCGCTGCCAGGTAAAATATTCTTGAGCGGCTTCTAACCAAGTAAATTCCGTGATTAAATTAACTCCTAGATGATGATGATAACCGTAATCGAGGGGTGATCGAGGGGGAATATCTGCTAAGGGAATTGGACTTTGCAGACGATGCACTTCATCATAATACCAATATAAATGCACTTCAGGCGGGATATCTTTGCCTAATTCTGCCCCCGGTTTCCAATCGAAACGCAGATAAAAATTGAGGTGATCCCAACCGAAAAAGACCCTTTGTACTAACGAGACCCGGTGCATTGTACCACTGGCTCCACCAATTTCGATCCGTCCAGCTTTATCCCAATCCTGTTCGTCTCCAAAACCGTCGATAATGGGGTGAATGAAAGCCTCAGGACGATTACTTTGTTTGCTACCGTGTTCTTCCACCGGTTCGAGCAAATAGGAGGGAATTGGCTCATTTAAAGCTTGATAAAGAGCGATCAGGTGTTCGCGGAAAAGTTGGTCAAAAATTGCGTCATGATTGGAGGAATGGCCATAACCAAACCACCAAAACCAATCGGAACCTTCCGCTGCATACAATGCTTCCCACGCGTCGGGGTTATTATCTTCCGTCGCTTCCGGGTGATTAGCGAGGGTTTGACGGGCTAAAATTAGATATTCCCAAGCTTTATTTTTAGCGGGATCGCCGATCCAAGTGGTAAAATTGGCATCGATCCAAGAGCCGCTATGAAGTTTATTGACAGGGATTTTTGCCTTAGCGGGAAAGCGATCGAGATATTCGGAGACGGTGACTAATTCGATCTCTTTATGGTCGCTTAAAAGTTGATAAAGGTTCTCTAGGAAGGGTAAACCGTCTTGATGATAGTTTTCCCAACAGTTTTCGCCATCTAGCGCAATGGTAACTAACCAGGGTTTTTCTAGCGTCGTGGTTTCTGCGTTGGTTTTCAGTTGTTCGGCGATCGCTTCTAGGTGTTTAACTAAGTCTGTAGCGGCCTCTTGCGCTTTCATGCCACTATAGCTAAATCCGATCAGATCCGAGAGACGATGATCGCGGAAAACCATCGATAAATTGCCGTTGCTAGTTTCCAGACGGTAGGGACGATAAAGCAATTCTGGTTCGCTAATATTGCCTTTTTCGTCGCGATGAAAGTAATGTCCCAGAGACCAACCTAACACCCCCTCATCGGAACATAACCACTGAAAACCCTGTTTAGCGACAGCGGGGAGAATCGCGGGACTAACGGATTGTTCCGAGGGCCAAAGTCCTCGAGGATGTTTATCAAAGCGATCGATATAGATTTGCCAAGCTTTCCGGAGATGACGGGAAATATCTTCAGGATAGTGGAAATATTGCCGAGGAAGGGTCATATTCGGCACTGCTACCCGGCCGGCTTCCGAGTTGGCCAGCAGGGGTAAAATTGGATGGGTGTAGGGACTGGTAATGATTTCTAGTTGTCCGGTTTCCTGCATTAACCGGTGTTGCGGCAAGATACGACGCAGAATTTGACGCTGTTTGGAGATAATTCGCTGGCGATCGCTTAAAGTGAAGTTTTTTCCCTGTTCTAACCAGGCAGCGATTTCTGGGTCACTGTGAAAGATAGGATCGATCCAAGCGAGGTTATGCCAAGCTAAGAGATCGCTATAATCTTGCAGATTCCAATGGCTAATACACCAACTATGACCGTTTTCTTGACGCTGTGCGTATAATTGCCCGTAACGGGGGTGCGGATCGATCAGGTTACGATGGTTAGCATCGAAAAAGTGTTCGAGGATAAAGTGTTTTTGTGCCAGGGTTAACTGCGCTTCCGGGGTGACGGTGAGAGCAAGATAGGGGTCTATCGCTAGTCCGTTGACGTAATCCTCTAATTGCAGGATTAAAGAGGCGACAAGGTTGACAGTTTGGTGTAATTTGGGAAAACGTTCTAGAATCAGGATTAAATCGAGATAATCTTTCACCCCATGCAGTCGCACCCAGGGTAAGCGATATTGTCCCGAAGCATCGGTGCGAGTTTGACAGGATTTGTAGAGGGGTTGGTGTTGATGCCAAATAAAAGCGACGTAGAGAGGATAGGCCATGATAATACCGAGGAAAAGTGCATATAACAGGCTTTTAGTCCGTTATTTAGATAATAATGGACAATAAAGCCCATTATAGATTCTTAAAAGTTGATTTCGGTCACTACCATAATCCTATCAACTGGTTTTGAAGGGGTATCGTCTCTTTGTATTTGTTAAAGGATCGGATTCTCTGGGGGTGATTATTTGCAGTTCAGCAGTAGAATCTCTAATATTATTCGGCCTTGCTGATTTGATATGCGAATCTTCTTTTCTGGGATTTTTCAACCTAGATGCAAACTAACTTTTGTCTCCGATAGCTACTATATCAGCCTATCAGAGCCGAGTTTTCAGTTCACTGTTTACTAGACCTCCTGCAAAAGTCAGTTATCGAGCCGCTATCAGTTCAAAATATCGAAAACTTGAGATAAATTTGACATAATCTTAGGTTTTATGGTTTTAGTAGTTGTCTCTTGTCTTTTTTCTCCTCTTGTCTCGGATTGTCCTCACCTAAAAGAAGATTTTTGATTTTTGCACGAGACATACTGTTCACTGATTACTGATTACTGTTCACTGATTACTGTTCACTGTTTACTGTTCACTGAAAACCCCCCATCACCTCGATCGACAACATTTTTCAGGATGATAGGATAAGCTGGAATTATCGAAACCGTAGAAATAATAGATAAAATGAGTAATCTCCTCTGGCCGCGTTTTCTCAAGAAAGCTTACCGTCAAGAACCAATAACTAGCTTTATCTTTACCGCAGCGGCAGTAGATGTCATCATCGGGGTTGTAGGACAAAGATGGACACTGCTATCTTTAGGGGCAACGATTATGGCGATCGCTATTTTAGCCCGGTGGCAACAGAGCCAAAAAAGCAAGGTAATCAACAGAGAAGAAGCAGCAAGATACTATTTACCGCCCCAATCGGGTCAAGTGGCTTTACCAACCCTGAAAAACGAAAAAAATCGACCTTCTTAGCTCAAAAATCTCACCTTGCTTGGCAATCAATCCCCTCAAAGGCTAGAATCTATAGCACCGTTCATTTGTTAATATTCAACTAAATTTATGAAATTCCGATTTATCGGTGGGGAGAAACTTGTCGGGGCAATTGTGGTCAGTGTCTTAACCACGCTGACAATCGGGCAACATCAGCTTAGTCATGCCCAAAGTCCTATTGCCCCCCCTAAACCCGCGGCTGAAAGTGGCGAAAAAACCCCAGAAACTATCCTAGTAGAAGGTTTAGGCAGACTTACCCTCGCTAAAACCTTAGAAGGGCAACAATCCACCCCTAATGCTGTGATTTTCAGCCCCGATAACCAATTGGTTCTCGCTGGTGGTAGTGATACGGATCCTCTCCTGAGAATTTGGTCAGTAAAAACAGGGCAAAAAGTCTCCCAAACTCGCGCCCAAAGAACCAGCGTCAAAGCTTTAGCCATTAGTCCCAACGAAAGATTATTAGTTAGTAGCGGTTTAGATGGTTCCATTAATTTTTGGAATCTGGTGGAAGGCAAGTATTTAGGAGTTGCCCTCGAACACGGTAATACTGTCCTCGCCCTCACCCTTACTCCCGATGGTAAAACATTAATTAGTGGTGGTTTGGAAGGAATTCGCCTCTGGACAGTGCAACCTCCCCGCCGTCCCCTCTATCGTTTAAATTGGGTGGGTAATTTTGTTTATTCCCTAGGGATGAAATCCGATGGTGTCACCCTTGCTAGTGGTCATGAAAACGGTGAGGTAAATTTTTGGGACATCCGCGAGGGCAAATTTTTATCGAAATTTTCCGCCCATCCCCAAGCGGTTAGCAAGCTTTTATACACTCCCGACGGTAAAAATTTAATTACGGGTAGTTTAGACCGCACGATTAAAATCTGGGATACGAGCAATAATAAGTTATTATTTACCCTCATCGGTCATACGTCCCGAATTCGCTCCCTCGCACTCCATCCTAACGGACAAATTCTCGCTAGTGCCAGTAATGACGGTGTGCGTTTATGGGATGTGACGACGGGTAAACAGTTGGCCTGGTTTGATAATAATTCCGACTGGGTGGAATCTCTGGCTTTTAGTCCCGATGGGCAGTATTTGGCTAGTGGTAATTATGATCTTAAAATTCGCCTCTGGCAATTCCTCCGTTAGGTAAAAATACCTTCATTTAGCCTTTAACCACTCCTAGAAAAGCCGATTTAGCCGCTGCCTGTTCCGCCGCTTTTTTGCTTCTGCCGGTTCCCACTCCTAATTTCTGCTCATTTAACCACACTTCCGCACAAAAACGTTCTTGATCTAAACTATTGATTTCTTTTACTAAATATTGCGGCAGTTTTTTGTATTTTGCTTGTGTCCACTCCTGCAAGGCATCCTTATAATTCTGTCGGGCCGGATCTCGACGAATTTCGGCCGCTTTTTCCCTTAGGGGTTCATCTAGCCAAGAACGCACTAAAACCATAGTCTGTGTACTAAGATATAAAGCCCCCAAGACCGCCTCAAAAGCGTCTGCTAGTCGGGAAATTCGCCCCGCATGATCAATACTTGTACTATTTGATACCAACAAATAACGCTCGAAACCGTAGCGATCCGCAAATTCCGCCAGAGTGCGATCGCTAACCATCATCGATCGCAGGGCGGCAAATTCTCCCACTAGCGCCTCCGGATAGGTTTCTAACAATACCTCCGCCGCCACGAGTCTTACCACAGAATCGCCCACAAATTCCAATTGTTCATAATTCTTATCACGGGAAATACTGGGATGAGTTAGAGCTAAATCTAATAAATCCCACCTGACGGGGACATCAGCCGATAAACCCAGCTTTTCCACTAGGGTTTTTAATTGTTTTTGGCGACGCGGATCACTTAAGGACATGGGAGCGGGAAGATGGGGGATGGGGGATGGGGGATGGGGGATGGGGGATGGGGGATGGGGGATGGGGGATGGGGGATGGGGGATGGGGGATGGGGGATGGGGGATAGGGGATGGGGGATGGGGGATGGGGAGAATAAATAAAAGCAATCTCCTATCTCCTGAATACTGACTCCTGACTCCTGATAACTAACTCCTGAATACTGATAACTGATCACTGATAACTGATCACTGATAACTGATCACTGATAACTGATAACTGATCACTGATAACTGATAAAGGAGAGAGTCAGACATAAGCCGAATTCTGTATTTCCCAACAGCAGTAAAATCGCTTTTACCTTTGTTGGAATAGAGGTTATCTATCTGGGATAATTGTTACCAATTACCTCAAGCGGTTCCTAAAAACGGGACAGGAAAAAGACCAACCTTTGTCCCTCCACCTTGCTCCCCACCGGGGTTTACCGAGCCAGTACCTCTCGATACTGCTGGTGCGCTCTTACCGCACCTTTGCACCCTTACCCCCAATCAGTGATCAGTTATCAGTGAATTTACTTTCGTTACTGTTTACTGATTACTGAAAAAGGAGGCGGTATTTTTCTGTGGCACTATCCTCACGCTCGCGCGCACTGGACGTTATCCAGCAAGTGTGGTCTTTCGGGAGTTCGGACTTTCCTCGGAATCATTGATCAAATGATCCCGCAACCTCTAGACCAACTCTCTCCCATTCTCTAGTATGACTTACCAGAGACTCGATCGCTCATATATCCCAGTCAATAATCGGTGATCAGTAAACAGTAAGCAGTGAACAGTGAAAAGACAGTAGGAAACTGCTATTTAATACTGCTCGCTTAAGCTGTTCGTAATTTAAATTGCTTGGGCCAGACGAGGCACTCTTGCGCTCTTGCACTCTTGCAACAGTAAAGGAATTGGAGGAGATTCGGCTAATCTAAGAATAAGGGGTTTAAATACGTCTTAGCTTAACTGATAACTGATAACTGATAACTGATCAATGTCGATCGATCTAAACGTTAACATCAAAGGTAATGGCTATCCGCTCCTCTGTCTGCACGGTCATCCCGGTTCGGCAGCCAGTATGTCTGTATTTACCGATCATTTTTGCCAACGCTGGCAAACCCTGGCCCCGGATCTGCGCGGCTACGGTAAAAGTCGTTATCGCCGCGATTTTCAGCTAGAAGAACATCTAGAGGATTTAATCGGGCTGCTCGATCGCCAAAAAATCCAGCAATGTTTAATTCTCGGTTGGTCTTTGGGGGGTATAATCGCACTGGAATTAGTATTGCGGCATCCGGAGCGCTTTCCTGGTTTAATTCTAGTGGCCTCGGCCGCGCGGCCTTGGGGTAGTCATCCTCCTATCACCACCACAGATTTAGTTTTGACGGGGATTGCGGCAATTCTCAATCAGATCAAACCGGGATGGCGTTGGAATATTGATACTTTTGCTCGTCGTTCCCTGTTTCAGTACCTTTTTTCACAACATCAAGCGATCGCCTATCAATATCTCGCTCAAGATGCTGTTCCTGCCTACTTACGCACTTCTCCATTTGCCGATCGCGCTTTAAATCGGGCTTTAAAAAAAGGTTACAATTGTTTAAAATCTCTTGACAAAATTACAATTCCCTGCTTGGTTCTGGCGGGGGCAAAGGATCGCCATATTACCAGTGCCTCGAGCCAAGAAACGGCCGAAAACCTGAAACTGTCTGGGTGGAAATGTTACCCAGATACGGCCCATCTGTTCCCCTGGGAAATCCCCGACTTAGTTATAGGGGACATTGATGCTTGGTTAGCGGAGCATTTTAGCGATAAACTGGCAGGGTGAAGTGAAAACTACTGCCGTGGTCGGGGACACTATCCACCCAAATTTGACCGTAGTGGGCGCGAATAATCTTGCGACAGACCGATAAACCGATGCCATAACCTTCTTTACCCTCATCCCGTTTGAGACGCACATGACCCTCAAAAATATGCTCTTGTTTTTCTTCGGGAATGCCGGGGCCGGTATCACTGATGCTTACCTGTACTTTTTGAGTAGTACGATGGAGGACAGAAAGGGTAATGGCGCCGCCAGCGGGGGTATATTTGATCCCATTCTCCAAGAGATTAATAATCACCTGTCGGATTAACTCCTCGTCAGCATAGACGGGGGGCAGATCTTGGGGAATATCGCTTTGGAGAATTAAAGTCTTTTCCTGAAAAGTATCGGTAAATTGAGACAAAATTTCCTGACAGAGGGATTGGAGATAAAATTTACTCTGTTGGAGAGTGAATTGCGCCGCCATGCTCTTAGAAGCTTGCAGAATATCCGTAATCAAACGGTTCATAATCCGGAACTGTTTGCGGGCCTGTTGGTGCAGTTGTTCTCGTAATTGCAGACTGCGCTCCGTATCTGGTTGATGATAGGCTAATTCTAGGGTTTCCACAGCGATGGAAGCAGCGGTGAGAGGGCTGCGTAAATCGTGGGCTAACATAGCCAAAATTTGGTCTTTAAATTTTAATTGTTCTAATAATTCTTCCTTTTCTTGTTTGAGACGAAAAACCTCATCGGCGATGCGGATGAGTTCGCCCGAATGTTCCACCTCTTGAACTTGTGCATCCTCAGCGTGATGATTTTTGACCTCCTCTTTAATCGCTTTTTGCCAGCGTACCAACCATTTTTTAAACTGTTCCACCAGATTACTGCCCGCGAGGGTATGGCGGGGGACGGGGGCAATTTTGACCAAGGCGGGGGTAGCTACAAGGCGAAAATGTTCGACTAAATGAGGCTGCTGGCGAATTTCGATGATTTGTAGGTCAATCGGGTAATCAGACTTTAAAGACTGGAGATAGGACTGAATTTGACGGATAATTTCTTGAGAACTGGGACGGTCATCAACAAACAGCAAAAGTTGAATCGAGAGAGGCGTTGTCGTCTCTCTCCCTAAAGCAGTCAGTGGCTCGTTAGATGGGAGCATCGGAAAATTAGTAAACCTAGGGATTGACGAGATCGATCGACGATCGATCGACTTTTATCATATTCTTTATTGTAGAAGCTTAAGATAGTATAAAATCTACTCAACCTAATCTTAAAGTTTTATTCCTTAATTCTAAGAAGAAATCCTATGGCTTTTGGCTATGTTGCCCTAGTTCTCCACGCTCATCTCCCTTTCGTCCGCCATCCCGAAAGCGATTACGTCCTCGAAGAAGAATGGTTATACGAAGCAATCACAGAAACCTACATCCCTCTGCTGCAAGTTTTTGAAGGTCTCAAGCGGGACGGTATCGATTTTAAAATGACCATGAGCATGACTCCGCCTTTGGTGTCGATGCTGCGGGATCCGTTACTGCAAGAGCGTTATGAAGAACACTTAGGTAAGTTAGAAGAATTAATTGCTAAAGAAATCGACCATAATCAACACAATGGCCATATTCGCTACTTAGCCGAATATTACGCTGAATCTTTCCAAAGTATCCGACAAACTTGGGAAAAATACGATCGAGATCTGGTCAAAGCTTTTAAACAATTCCTCGACAGTAATAACCTAGAAATTATCACCTGTGGTGCGACTCACGGTTATATGCCCCTGATGAAAATGTACCCGCAAGCGGTCTGGGCGCAAATTGAGGTGGCCTGTCAACACTACGAAGAAAATTTCGGTCGTCGTCCCAAGGGCATTTGGTTGCCGGAATGTGCCTACTATGAAGGGGTAGAAAGAATGTTAGCCGATGCGGGCATTCGTTATTTCCTCGTCGATGGCCACGGTATTCTCTACGGTCGTCCTCGCCCCCGTTACGGCAGTTACGCGCCCATTTTCACAGAAACTGGGGTGGCTGCTTTCGGTCGTGACCACGAATCTTCTCAACAGGTTTGGTCTTCCCAAGTTGGTTATCCGGGGGATGTGGTCTATCGGGAATTCTATAAAGATTTGGGCTGGGAAGCAGAATACGAATATATTAAGCCCTATATCATGCCCAACGGTCAACGCAAGAATATCGGCATCAAATACCACAAAATTACTAGCCGGGACGGTGGTTTATCGGAAAAAGGGCTTTATGACCCCTACTGGGCCAAAGAAAAAGCCGCCGAACACGCGGGCAATTTTATGTATAATCGCGAGCGGCAAGTGGAGAGTTTAGCCGGAATTATGGGCCGTCCTCCCCTTGTTGTTTCTCCCTACGATGCCGAGTTATTCGGTCACTGGTGGTATGAGGGACCCTGGTTTATTGATTTTCTGTTCCGTAAGTCTTGGTATGACCAAAATATCTACCAAATGACCCATTTAGCCGATTATCTCCGGGCTAACCCCAATCAGCAGGTCTGTCGTCCTTCCCAATCCAGTTGGGGTTATAAGGGTTTCCATGAATACTGGCTGAATGAAACTAACGCTTGGATCTATCCTCACCTACACAAAGGCACGGAACGGATGATTGAATTAAGTCATCATGAAGCGGAGGATGAATTGCAGGAACGGGCTTTAAATCAGGCAGCCCGGGAGTTATTATTAGCACAATCTTCTGACTGGGCCTTTATTATGCGAACCGGTACAATGGTTCCCTATGCTGTCCGGCGCACTCGTTCCCACCTGCTGCGGTTAAATAAAATCTATGAAGATGTGAAATCCGAGAAGATTGATGCCGGTTGGTTGCAAAAAGTCGAGGAAATCGATAATATTTTCCCCAATATTGATTATCGCGTCTATCGACCTCTGTAATCTGGGTGAATAGTATCGATAAAAAGGGAGGTTAGTTAGGGTTTGCGGCAAAAAGTTTTTCGGTGGTGGCAGGGTGTGGGGTGTGGGGTGTGGGGTGTGGGGTTTTACCAGTTTTGAGGTGGCCAATTACCTAATTTTCAGGGAAAAAGTGCCTAAATTTCCCCCCGATCACTCCCATATCCAGTACTTTTTGATTGACAAAAGGTCTAAAAGTCTTATACAACAAGGTTTTTAGATTTATTCAGCAAGCCTTAGTTAATGCCTCCCTAATTTTTTAGGGCTGCGGGGGTAATTCTGAGGCTAATTTGGCCACAATTGTGGGTTTAAGTTGCTCGAGTTTCTGTTTTAACATCCGCTTGCTAATTTGTGGGCTGCCAACCTGGGCCCATTGACTATCTGTCACCCATTGCCGCAAAATTTGGCATTGATTGGGGGGAATATTAGCGGTGATCACATTTTCACAGATAGGGCCGCCTTCGAGGGAGAAAAATAAAATCCAGTATTGACCGGTTTCGGCGAGGGTTTTGGTCATTTTTTGACCTTGGCGGGTTTTTAAGTCCAAATAACAGGGCAACCAGCGCGGTCCCCATTGACGATGATAGAGGAGAGTAATCCAGAGAAGCATCGGGTGGGGTGTGGGTAAAAAGAGGAATTTATTATAACGGACACTAGCAACCCGGACGGCGATATCCTCTCGAGCCAACATTACCCATAAACTGGCAAAAACGCCGTCAGCAGCCCGGAGACAGCGTGAGAAGACAATTTTTTGGCGCGGTTTATCCTCGGGCCAACTGGACTTGAGACAGATAACCCTCGCATTAGCAGCAGAAACAATGGTTTGATTTAAATCATCAAGGGGTTTGATTTTGCTGGTGTAATCGTCGGTTTTTTTGACTATTTCATTTTTGACTAGGGGTTCAAGTCGTTCGAGACGTTGTAGTATATCTGTAACACTTGACGGGCGATCGCTGGGTGCTTTGGCCAAGCAGCGCAGGATTAACTGTTCTAATTCTGGCGGTAATTGCAAGCTAGAATTAAAGGAACGGGGTTCGGCGTAGTGGTGAACCTCATACCAACCGCCAAAGGAGGGATTATTGGGAAAAACGGGCGTTTCTCCCGTGAGCATCTCGTACATCATAATCCCAAAACTGTAGATATCGGAACGATGATCGAGTTCTTTACCTTCCATCTGTTCTGGGGAACAATAGGCTAAGGTTCCCATAAACGATTGGGTTTGGGATTGTCCCGATTGGATGAGTTTAGCGATGCCAAAATCGAGAATTTTCACCAATTCCCCTAATCCTGAGTCCTGAATCACCATAATATTGCTTGGTTTGATGTCCCGGTGAATAATCGGACACATCTCCCCTTGGAAGATAATACCCTTATGGGCGCATTCCAGGCCGAAACAAATCTGACGGGTGAGATTGAGAAAGCGCGGGAGGGGCAGCGGCTGATGTTTGATGATTTCACTCATGCTCCCCCCCTGCAAAAATTCCATGACGTAGAAGGGGACTTCCTTGTCATCTACACCATAATCACGAACTTTAACAACATGAATACTTTTTTCGCCTAAAAGTGCCGAAATAGTCGCCTCTCGCTCGAAGCGCTCACGCATTCTTTGGTTGAGGAGAGTTTGCGAGAGTAATTTCACGGCGACGGTTACGCCACCTAATAGTTTATCTTCTGCTCGATATACTTGTCCCATGGAGCCGCTACCGATCAACTCGACCAGTTGGTATCGATTGGCAAGTAAGCTCCGATGTCTAGATTCTGCCGACATAGCTAGGCTACCTTTTTAATTATAGTGAGTCTGGTGGAGAGAGTTTCGGTTCTTCGTTGCTTGGTATGGTTCAATAGGGTAGCATAAATCGACTAAATCCTTATCTGGCAACAGACGTAATTGATTAGCTCGTTCTAGATAGAAAACAATTGGCAAAAATCGCCGCAATGTCTTTCTAGATGAGGGTTTCATCCCTTATAACCCCCGTCCATTACATAACACAAACCGAAGAACCAGAATTTCTTAAAGAACCGATGCAATTGGTGGTTGATCGAGAGGACTTAATCTTAGAATGCCCTTTTTTTCGGCTAAAAGCATGATTATTAAGATATATTTTCAGGTATTTTTAGTCATTGCCCCTTGCCTAATTAATTTTTGTGGGTTGAAAAAATGAAAAAACTCAGTATAAAGTAGCACAAAATCTCTAAATAGACCATTTTATCGATTATTATTCGTTCTTAATTATCCTGCCTACTGACTCCTAAACAGATGCTACACGGAGAATCCCTAACCCCTGTAAAACTTTTTTGCCGAAAGTGACCGATCTGGGTAATAATTCTTTAATAAAGATTTGTAAACTTGAAAATGATTATCCCTTCGCAGTGCTAGAGATTTAATGAGACGACTAATTGCGATCGAAAAAGCTCTGCTCATCGGTCATATTGTATCGATGGCTTTTGGACTAGCCGGATTGTTGCTAGTTGTGCCCCATCCCGAATTTGTGGCCAATTTACCAGATTTTGGCAAAACCTTCTTTGCTTGGTCAATGGCTGGGGGGGGTGTGGTGTATATGGTTTTAGGAATGGCAGCGGTGGCTGTTTATGCCTATCGGACTCTAGGAGTGTGGCACTGGTTAGGATTCATGGTTCCCGCTATCAGTTTATCCCTTTGTAGCGAACTATTAGGAACCAGTACCGGCTTTCCTTTCGGTCATTATCGTTATCTTTCGGGCTTAGGTTACAAAATTGCGGGTTTAGTCCCCTTTACTATCCCCCTATCTTGGTTTTATCTCGGTTTTAGTGCCTATATTATCGCTCGTGTTGGTTTATCCACTCTTGCTTTACCCCAATGGCTACAAAATCTAGGAGCGATCGCGATCGGGGCGGTATTATTAACTTCATGGGATTTTGTCCTAGATCCGGCCATGAGTCAAACTACCATCCCCTTCTGGATTTGGGAACAACCGGGGGCCTTCTTTGGGATGCCCTATGAAAATTTTGCCGGTTGGTTTGGTACAGGCTGTGTTTTTATGACGGTAGCCACTTTAATCTGGCAAGCGCAACCGGTGAAACTGCCAAGTCAAGATTTAACCCTGCCTTTTGTGATGTATTTAGGTAATTTTGGCTTTGCTACGGTCATGAGTATCGGTGCTGGTATTTATCCGCCGATTTTCTTAGGATTACTCACCGGTATTCTGCCTTTAATCCTTCTCTATAATCGCGCCAAGGCTGTTGCTTCCCGACAAACAGTGCCGACAAGCGAAGTAACAACCCTAAAAATCCCCGTTGTTTCGGTGAGAGGAGCCAAATAAGTTGTTAACTGAGATAATTCTCGGTGCATTCTGCCTGGGGCTACTGCTGTCTCAGGCTGTTGCCTTTTTTATCCTTCTTTCCCGTCTGCTGAAAGGGGCGCGTCGTCGTCCTCCCCTGACTCCCCAACCTCCCACCCCGGAGATGTTAGGGACGGTAAGCGTGATTGTGCCGACGTTAAACGAAGTGGCCAGGATTGACGGTTGTTTACGGGGATTGACTCAACAGAGTTACGAAGTGCGAGAAATTCTGATTGTCGATAGCAATTCCCAAGATGGTACGCGGGAAAAAGTTAAAGAGATAGCGGCAAAAGACCCCCGCTTTCGCTTGAAAACCGATTATCCTTTACCCCCGGATTGGGTAGGTCGTCCCTGGGCGTTACACAATGGTTTTTTGTTTAGTTCCCCTGAAAGTGACTGGATTTTGGGCATTGATGCCGATACGCAACCCCAAGCTAATTTAGTGGCTAGTTTAGTGAAAGCTGCGATCGCAGAAGGTTATGATTTAGTTTCCCTGTCGCCGCAATTTATCCTCTCCTATCCGGGGGAATGGTGGTTACAGCCGGCTTTATTGATGACTTTGCTCTATCGCTTTGATTCCGCCGGGGTGCGAGAACAAGATCCCGAAAGAGTGATGGCCAATGGTCAATGTTTTCTCTGTCGGCGGTCAGTTTTAGCGGCTTTAGACGGTTATAGCGGGGCAAAAGGTTCTTTTTGCGATGATGTCACCCTCGCCCGTCTAGCGGCAACTAAAGGCTATCGGGTGGGATTTCTCGATGGGGCGAAGTTAATTCGCGTGCGGATGTACGAAGGACTTAGGGAAACTTGGCGCGAATGGGGCAGATCTCTGGACCTCAAAGATGCCTCCTATCAGGGGCAATTATGGGGAGATTTAGCTTTATTGACCTGTACTCAGGGATTACCGATAATTATCACTCCCTTGCTTGTAACGGCTTTTAATTTCGGCTACGATTTCCTCAGTTTAAAAATTCTCCTCGCTTTAAATCTGCTGCTGTTATTGATTCGTTTTGCCCTTTTATTGGCCGTCTCTCCTAGTTACTATCGCGGCGAAAAAGTCAATCTATCTTCAGGACTATTTTGGCTATCTCCCCTAGCGGATCCGCTGGCAGTTATCCGCATTTTTATCTCTGCTTTTACCCGTCCCCAAAGTTGGCGCGGTCGAGTGTATTAAAAATGTTAGGGTGAAGACCCTCAGTTTCGTAGAAACCCAACTTTAAGGGTTTCTTTTATGAAGTTTGCCTTAGATTTTCTCCTTTTTATTTTAACGGTTTTCAAGATAAATTAGGCTTTTAGTCATCAGCTAAAATCATGGCTTCGACTTCCTGTTTAGCTTTTTCAGCGTTGCTGAATCAAGGTAGGAATGGCAACTGTGCATCGTATCCAAAAGTCAGTTTGAGTCTAGTTTTTAAAAATCCCACAAAAGAAGATTCATATCTCAAATCAGCAACGCCTTTTTTTATTCCTTCTTGAATTAAACTCATAAGCGTCTGATGGCCGATTCATTTACTGAGATAGAGAAATTATAATATTAATAGGGTATTTCAGACAACCCAAAAAAGTGAACTTGAGCATCTGTTCAAAAGCAATTACTGTTTAGCCCGTTAAAACTGAGGAATATGATTAAAAAGATGACGCATGACCACAAACTCCCAACAAAATAACGAATAGCCATAACCCTGCTGCTCCACCGTCCTCATCTGAGCCTGTAAACCCTTTAAGGAAAAATCAGGATTCCAACCCGCGTATAAACCCACCCCCACCGGCACATACCGGGAAGCTGTCGCCAGTCCCGAACCCGAAAGACTTGCCGCCACCTGATTGGGAGTTTTCCGATAGATCTGTAAGACCACCTCATCCACAATCCCTTGACGCACCCAAGCCAACCAATTTTGATTATATTTATTCACCGCAAAAGAGTGAGGATTAGGTGAAAGACTCACCACCAACTTGGGATTAATCGCCTTGACATGATCATGTAACTTGCGGGTTAAATTCGTTAAAGCTTGACTTTTATTACCAAAAACACGGGGAACTGCCCAATGATCATCTAACTGAATCCCCGCCAAATCTTTTTCTTTTAAAATATCTTCCATATTGCCAAAAAGATAGGCTTGCACCTGCGGATTCGCCGGATCTAACCAGACATTCGTTTCCACCACCGTCTTCCCTGTGGGCGTTTTTAATAACCAATCCGGATGCTTTTTGGCAATGGGATCCTTAGGCGATAACATTAAACCATACTCAAACCAAGCATAGGGCTTCAAACCCTGCCGTAAAGACTCCTTAACCGCCGCTCTCCAGGGATTGATCAACGGCGGCACAAACAACCAATTCGTCGGACGTTGGGCAGTCGGATAAAGCGTTCCCCCAAACCCATAAACACTAAAATATACCCGGTCATAACCCGATCGCGAAAGATGATTTAACACCTCATCTAAGGACGTAGTATGATGTAACAATATCGTGCCAATATTGGTTAACCAAACCCCCTTCATCTGCTCATTTTCCACTGCCTTTCGGGGAGCCGCTCGGTGAGTAACCAACAACAAAAAAGCCACTCCAGCAACAATCCCAAACCTCTTTAGGTACTTGCTAAACTTAACCATGATTGCCGATTAATCCCACCAAGATATTTGATAATAGTATTATTTTAGTCCGATTTTTAATATTCAGTTCCTCATCGGCAACAGCAAGCCCTATTTAGTTATACCAAATCTGGTTATTAAAAACTGATTATCATTGAACTGGAAGATAGATATCGGGTGTATTAGGCTGTCCTAACACACCCAGAAAAGATTTTAGGGAAAATTAACCGACTACACAGAGAATATCCGATGCGTGAGTAGCGGTATTCACTTTGTCATCTACATGGCTAATTTTGCCTTCTCCATCGATGATATAGGTGACGCGCTTAGAATAGCCACCACCATCGACATCATAAGCTTTGGTGATAGCACCATTGGTATCTACTAGCAATTGGAAGGGTAAACTGTATTTTTCTTTAAATTGTGCATGGGAACCTTGGTCATCCCTGCTCACCCCGAAGACTACTATTTCCTTGTCTTGGTATTGTTGGTAGTTATCCCGGAAATTTTGCGCTTGCTTGGTGCAACCGGGGGTATCATCTTTGGGATAGAAGTATAAAACTACGACTTTACCTTGAAAATCCGACAGGGAAACGGTTTTTCCAGTATCGTCGGTGGTGTTAAAGTTCGGTGCGATTGTTCCAACGGTTAAAGCCATAACTCCGATTCCTTTACAAAAGTTAATCTATATTGATCATAAGGGATGACGGTCAAAAACAGGGTGTAGGGTGTGGGGGGTAGGGTGTGGGGAGAGGGGAGAAGAAGCCAGAGCATTTGTACTAAAATTCCCCATCAGTTTAAATACAGTACAGCTGAGAAGACGAACAACAAACCTCCAGAATTTGTTTTAGGATAATATTTGTCAGCTAAGAGGGGGATAATATGAGGCCATTCTGGTTAAAAGTGAGAACTTTTGGGCAAAATATCTTAATCGGTTTGGGTTTAGTCCTATTAATCGGTTTTTATCACAGTATCATGGCCAAATCTGCCTCATTAATGATTGTTTATCCTCCCGATAATCATCAAACCACGGCCTCTAGAATCTTTTTTATTGGCTCTGCTCCTCCATCGGGTCAAGTTTTGCTCAATAATCAACCGATTCAACGCAGTGCTAAAGGATATTTTGCCCCTAGTTTTCCCCTACAAGTTGGCGAAAATAATTTCACTATTCGCTATCAAAACCAAACTATTAATCGCCAAATAATTCGTCGAGATACTCAGGCAGTTATTCCCCAAGAATTAGCTTTTGCTGATAACTCTCTCAGTCCTTCTGTCAATAAGACGCGGTTAGTGGGGGAATGGATTTGTTTTAGCGCGATTGCTACCCCCCAAGCACAGGTTTCTGTGCAGTTAGGAGATAAAATCCTACCTCTTTTACCCCAACCTCAAACCACAAAACTGCCTAGTAATGCCGCAGTTTTAACTAATCTTAATCAAGCGAATTCGGAGGATAAAACTGGTTACTATCGAGGTTGTCAACAGTTTCAAAAAGAGGCTAACTTAGGAAAACCTATTTTTACAGCACAATTAAATAATCGCTCAATTAGCCAACAAAGTCAAGGAGAAATTAACATTATTAGCGATCAAAATTTACCAGTGATTGAAATTATAGTTGCGGAAGGGGTAGCGCGTACGGGGCCGGGTAGTGATTATTCCCGCTTAACTCCTTTACCCCAAGGCACAAAAGCGAGAGTCACTGGGAAAGAAGGGGATTGGTTACGGTTAGATTATGGTGGTTGGATTTTAGAGCGAGAAACCCGTTTAATAGTCAATGAAGTCCTAGATAATGCTAATATTCGCGGTCTCTCTTCTCGAAGTATCAATCAAGCAACAGAAATTATTTTTCCCCTCTCCCATCCTGTACCCATCGCCGTGGCACAAGAAGATGATAAATTTATTTTGACCCTTTATAATACCATTGCCCAAACCGATACAATTTTTCTAGTGGATAATCCTTTAGTTAGACGTTTAGATTGGCGACAAATTAACCCGAATACCATAGAATACACTTTAAATCTTAATCAAAAACAACAGTGGGGTTATAGTCTTCGTTACCAGGGGACAAATTTAATCTTAACCCTGCGTCATCCTCCAGAAAAAAGTGCTAATTTACAGGGCAAAGTTATTTTATTAGATCCTGGACACGGAGGTAAAGAAACCGGTGCAGTCGGTCCGACGGGTTACACAGAAAAAGAGATTAATTTGCTTATGTCTAAATTAATTAAACGGGAGTTAGAAAAATTGGGAGCAACAGTTTATTTAACCAGAGAAACGGACATCGACTTATCCCTACCAGCACGAGTAGAGATGATTAATAATCTGCAACCAACCCTAGCGCTATCGGTTCACTATAATGCTTTACCCGATGATGGAGATGCCTTAAATACTCAAGGAATTGGCATATTTTGGTATCATCCCCCGGCAGCGGATTTATCGGTTTTTCTCCACGATTATTTAACCAAAAATCTTAACCGTCCTTCCTATGGAGTATTTTGGAATAATTTAGCTTTAACTCGTCCCTATAGTAGTCCTTCATTGTTATTAGAGTTAGGATTTATGAGTAATCCTCAAGAATTTGAATGGATTACCGATACTGAGGCACAAAAACAATTAGCGCAGGTTTTAGCCGCCGGAATTAGCCAATGGTTTCAACAATCTGGGGTAATTGCTTCCAGTTAAGATTTAATGGCAATCCGAGGGAGATAAGCTTAAATCTTTGTGAAAAATCAAGCCCTAGCTGGAAAGCCAGTGATAGGATTTGCTGGAGTTTTTCTTTTAGTCTGAGGAAATTAAATCAAGTTCATGGAAAAAATGTTACCAGTGAACAGCAATCGGACAAAATAACTGCTAGATTACAAGGTATAGTCCATCGCTCTCTAGTAGATATTCAAACAGCGATCGCTCTGTGAAAAAAATCTCTGGATGAGCAAACAAATAAAGATAGTTTACCTAAAAATTTGCCAACAGTTCACACCCTTATAGACAACTTAATCGCTGCCCCCCTTATTAAGGGGGGATTAAGGGGAGATCAATTGCCCACCTCAAGGTTGGGGTGGGCCAATTAAATCCCACTCCTGTTATTATTCTCCTCTACCCATGGCTAACTCTTTATATATCAGCACGACGGCAACGGGAAGCGGTAAAGCGTTAGTAGCTTTAGGAATTATTGACTTAATTCTCCGCAAAACTAATAAAGTTGCCTTTTTCCAGCCAATTGTTCTCGACTGTTCCGAAGGTCATCGGGACGAAGACATTGACTTAATCCTCAATTATTTTAAATTAGAACAAACCTACGAAGAAGCCTTCGGTTTATGTTACGAAGAAGTTAAGGATTTATTGGTACAAAAAAAATTTGATGAAATCATCGAAAGAATTATCAAAAAGTTTAAAAATTTAGAAAAAAAATATGATTTTATCCTCTGTGAAGGTTCCGATTATCTGCAAGAAAATTCCGCCTTTGAATTTGAACTAAATACAGAAATCGCCAAAAATCTCGGCCATCCCATCTTAATATTAGGTAATGCCCACCATCGCAGTATCGAAGATGCCCTTAGTCCGATCCTGATTTCCTGCGACACCTACCAAGATAAAGGTTGTACGGTGATTGGGATTATTATCAATCAAGCAGAAGAGGAAAAAATAGACGAATTACGGAAAAGCCTGACTAGAATTTTTCCCCCCCAAGAATATGCCCTAGGAGTGATTCCCCACAATGCTAAACTTAGCAGCCCGCGAGTGGCAGAAATCGCCCAACAATTACAGGCAAAAGTTCTCTACGGACAGCAGAGATTAGATAGTTTAGCTAGTAACTTTCTGGTGGTGGCCATGCAGATGCAAAATGCCCTAGAGCGGATAAAGGAAGATAGTTTAATTATCACCCCTTGGGATCGCGGCGATGTGATTATCGGGATGTTACAGGCCCACCAATCGGCCAATTATCCCCAATTAGCTGGTATAGTCTTAACAGCAGGTCATAGTCTCAATCCTTCGATCGCCCGTTTAATTGAAGGTTTGCCCGATCCCTTACCGATTCTCTCCGTCACCACCGATACCTACACCACGGCCGAACGCATCCATCAAGTGCGGACTACCCTGACCTCGACGGACTACGATAAAATTAACCTCAGTCTGCAGCTTTTTCACAATAACATCAATCTCGATCGCCTAGAAGCGCAAATTCGCACTTTGCGGACCCAGGGGATTACCCCGAAGATGTTCACCTATAATCTCGTACAACAGGCCAAAGCGCAAAAACGTCACATCGTTTTGGCCGAGGGGACTGAGCCGCGCATCCTCCAGGCAGCCACAGTTTTAATCGAACAGGATATCGTCGATTTAACCCTCTTGGGACAACCGGACGAGATCGCAATGGTGATTAAAAAACATGGTATCACTCTCGATCTCGATCGCCTGCAAATTATTCACCCCGTGGATAGTCCCCATTTTGAAAGCTATGTGCAGACCCTCTACGAAGCGAGAAAAGCCAAGGGAATGAATCTGGATCTGGCCCGGGATTATGCACAGGATGTCTCCTATTTTGCCACTTTAATGGTGTATCAAGGCGATGCTGATGGTATGGTATCGGGGGCAGTGCATACAACTCAACACACAATTCGGCCTGCACTCCAGATTATCAAAACTAAGCCCGATTGTGCGATCGTCTCCTCGGTCTTTTTTATGTGTTTAGAGGATCGAGTCTTGGTCTATGGGGATTGTGCGGTGAATCCCGACCCCAGTGCCGAGGAATTAGCCGAAATCGCCCTATCTTCTGCCGAAACCGCCCAAAAATTCGGAATTGAACCGCGAATCGCCCTGCTTTCCTATTCTTCGGGTCAATCGGGCCAGGGAGAAGACGTGGAAAAAGTACGACAAGCGACCAAAATCGCTAGGGAAAAACGCCCCGATTTGAAGCTAGAAGGGCCAATTCAGTACGATGCGGCCGTGGATAAGGAAGTAGCCGCCCAAAAAATGCCGGGGTCAGAGGTGGCGGGCCAAGCGACGGTGTTTATTTTTCCTGACCTGAATACAGGTAATAATACTTATAAAGCCGTGCAGCGGGAAACGAAAGCTTTAGCCATTGGTCCAATCCTACAGGGATTAAAAAAACCCGTCAATGATCTCAGTCGCGGTTGTACCGTTCCCGATATTATCAATACGGTGGTAATCACGGCCATTCAATCCCAATCTTTGCAACTTAGTTGCGGGTTTCTGGAATGACCTCAATAATCCCCAGGGTAATATTCGCTATCAGACGATTGGCTTGCCCGGCTCTCAGGAGTTCGTCGTCGGTTTTTACGATGTGCCGCATTTCTTCGATGGCCCTCGAGTTACCTTTGAAATGATCCTCCGGGAGGGAAGCAATAACATTGAATTGCAGTACGGTGATTAACGACGGCAGCCCTGTCACTATTGGTATCCAAAACGACGGCGGCACTGACGCACTGACTTTAGTGAACAGTGTTTCTGACCTGGATGTCGGTGTCTCCAATCGTGGGTACCTGATTTCTAAAGTTCCTGAACCAAGTTCTGGTTTAGGTTTGCTGGCCTTGGGCTTGCTGGGAGCGGGAGCGGCACTCAAGCGCCATTTGAATTAGAAACAGTAGTGGGATGGGTTGCGAACTCATGCGAAGCGGGGTAGGTGTCTTGCCTGCCCTGTTTTTGTTTGGGGGTTGCCAACTCGCGCTAGATTAGATTCAGGCAATTGTATCGATCTCTATAACTTTTTTAATCATGAGTCAACCGGCGGCTTCACTGAACATCAAATTGATTGACTCCCTCGCTCAAATTATCCTTTCCCTAACTGACGAGGAACGAGAACTTCTCCAACAGAAAATCAGGCATTCCGCCCTATCGGATGAGGCAATTCAACGCCAACAAGAGGCATTGCAGCAGGAAATTGAGCTAGGAATAGAGCAACTCAAACAGGGTAATTATGTGGAGTATGACGATTCCTCATTGCCCAGTTTGTTAGAAACTATTAAGATGCGTGGAAAACAGCGACTTCAACAGGAGTTAATCTAGTGAATCGCTTTCGCATTTCACACCAAGCGGAGCAAGATTTGGAAGATATTTGGCTCTATTTAGGCAGACAAGATGAAATGCTGGCCGACCAAAAGATTGCTCAAATTCTGGACAGATTTCCCATGTTATCCCAGTTTCCTGATATGGGTAGGCAGCGTGACGATTTACTGACAGGACTCAGGAGTTTCCCGATTAAGCCTTACCTGATTTTTTATACCAAAAGTGCTGATGGCATCGAGATTGTCAGAGTGTTACATCAATCAAGGGACATTGAAACTCAGTTCCCATAACGCACCTAGCTGAATCTATCAGCCGTCAGCTATCTAAACAGTTATAATGTCAGGAACATTAGCTGATTGATGGAAAGACACAAGCTGATAAGCGATCGCTAAACATGGATCAATCTTTCGCCCTTACTCTGCAAATTGTCATCACTGTGGTGGCGGGGATTACAGCCCAAGTCATCGCCGAATACCTGAAAGTTCCTAGTATTGTCTTCCTGCTCATTTTTGGGATTGCTTTAGGGTCCGATGGTTGGGAAATTTTATACCCCCAAAGTCTGGGAATTGGCTTAGAAGTCCTTGTTGCCCTCTCTGTGGCGATTATCCTATTTGAAGGCGGTTTAAGCCTGAGCGGACGCGAATTAGGGCGAGTTTCTGGCAGTTTACGCAATCTTGTCACCCTCGGTACTTCCATCACTCTCATCGGTGGCGGTATGGCGGCCCACTGGTTGGGGGAATTTCCCTGGCCGATCGCTTTTCTTTACGCTTCTTTAGTGGTAGTAACCGGTCCGACAGTGATCGGGCCTTTGCTGAGGCAAGTAGCCGTAGATCGGCGGGTGGCGACGCTTTTGGAAGGGGAAGGGGTATTAATCGACCCTGTGGGCGCAATTTTAGCCGTAGTGGTCTTAAATACGATTATTGATAGTCATGCCCGCCCCCTGGAAATTATCACCGGTTTAACCCTGCGTTTAGGCATCGGGGCAGCGATCGGCATTGCTGGCGGCGGATTGTTAAGTTTTATTATAAAAACTTGCAATTTTCTGACTTTTGAGTTAAAGAATCTCGTGGTTTTAGCGGGAGTCTGGGGATTATTTGGTTTATCGCAATTTAGTCGCAGTGAATCGGGGTTAATGGCGGTGGTAATGGCGGGAATCGTGCTAAAAGCGGCGGCCGTTCCCGATGAGCGGTTATTAAGGCGTTTTAAGGGTCAATTAACCACTCTTTGCGTGTCGGTACTGTTTATTTTACTAGCGGCGGATCTTTCGATCGCCAGTGTGATCGCTTTGGGTTGGGGCAGCGTCCTGACGGTGTTAGTCTTGATGCTGGTGGTGCGTCCCCTGAGTGTGGCTTTGTGTACCCTAAAAAGTGACCTAAATTGGCGACATAAGCTATTTATCGCTTGGGTTGCCCCTAGAGGAATCGTTTCTGCCTCCGTAGCTTCTTTATTTGCCATTTTACTCACCCGTGCCGGTATTAATGGCGGTGAAGCGATCAAAGCTTTAGTCTTTTTAACAATTTTAATGACCGTTTTTATTCAGGGATTAACGGCGCGTTGGGTGGCAAAAGGGCTAAAAATCACTTCTTCTGCGGCAACAGGAGCAGTAATCGTCGGTTGTAATCCCCTAGGTCGCTTAATCGGCTTTTTATTCCAAGAACAAGGGGAAAACGTGGTTTTAATCGATACGGATGCCAGGGCCTGTGAACAAGCAAAAGAAGACGGTTTGACGGTGATGCAGAGTAGCGGACTTGATACAAAAATACTGCAAGAAGCAGGCATCGAATCCATGGGAACTTTTCTGGTTTTGACTAATAATAGCGAGGTTAATCTGGTTTTAGCCCAAAGAGCCGGCGAGGAATTTCATCCTCCCCGGGTGTTGGCTGCCTTTGCGGGAACCCCTAACCCAGATCAAAATAAGGTTAATCAGGTTTTTCTCCCCAGTTTTTCGGTCAAGGAATGGAATCAGTATTTAGACGATAATCAGATTAAATTGGGTAAAACTATCTTTAAAGGCAATGATTTGAGCGAACAACAAACCAGATTGACTAAATTAATTGAAAATGGCGAACTGCTGCCCCTACTATTGCGTCGCGATAATTCCCTACAGGTAGTCACAGAAAGGGAAGAATGGCGCACGGGAGACGAATTAATCTATATTCTGCGCGATTTACGCTCACAACTGCTTAAACGTCTTTCTGGCACTGTCAGAACCCGTTTATCTTTAGAAATCTTACCCGAAGTGGAAATTGTCACCAGTAGATAAGTAATAAGACAAAATTAACTTCTTGGTGAGGATAGGCACTCTGGCAACAGTAAAGGGATTGGCAGAGATTCAGCTTAACTTAAGTAAGTAGTTATAATTAAATTGAAGATAGATTTTGCCTTTGATCCCCCCTGCCCCCCTTGATAAGGGGGGTGCCGATAGGCGGGGGGATCTGAGAACTTTTAACACCTACCTACTTAGCTAAAAAAACGGTACACTGATAACTGATAACTGATCACTGATCACTGCTTATGCCTCCTCGTTGGCCCCGTCAACCCGATCGCAAAAACGATCCCGCTTTCCGACGTTTAGATGATCGCATGAATTTCGCCGTTCATGTGGCGGCTTTTTTAGCGATTAATTCAGGGTTGTGGTTTTTTCATATCATTAAATTTTCCGATTGGACTTGGTTGAATCTGTTCACGGGAATTTGGGCTATTCTATTGGTGGGACATTTGATTTATCTAGCGGCGATCGCTAACTACTCGGTAACATCCCATGGCTAATACAACTCAGGACATCGAAAATCTGGCGGCCCAAATCGGCGACAATATCTATATTGACGTGGCTAAATGGCATCTCTATCTCCGGGAGGCACATTTACACAGCGTCGTTGCCGAAAAAGTCTTCCCTTTGCTCGAAAACGACAGTTTAAGCGAGAATGCAGTCATGTCTATCCTGCGGGAGATTAAAGTCACCCTCGGAGGTGGTCATCTGCAAGTTTCTCTAGCGGATTTGCTACCCAGCAAATGTCAGATAGATTTAATCGATTTGCTCGAAGAATACCAAAAAAGTCGCTAAAATTGCCAAATACTATGCCTGATAACTGGCAGACTAGGACTAACAGGCTAAAGTAGTTAGGGTTTGCTGAATAAATCTAAAAACTTTGTTCGATAAGTACCGGCCTTTGGAGTGATCGGGGGGAAAATTCAGGGACTTTTCCCTGAAAATTAGGTAATTGACCCCCTGAAAATGGCTAAAACCCCACACCCTACACCCCACACCCTACACCCTACACCCTACACCCTACCCCCACCGAAAAACTTTTTGCCGCATACCCTAGTTAGAAATAGTCCCCCAGAAGCAAACCATGGAAATAGGTGTTCCCAAAGAGATTAAAGATCAAGAGTTTCGCGTCGGTTTAAGTCCTAGTAGTGTGCGTGTACTCAATGATCGCGGTCACAGGGTATTTGTGGAAACGGCCGCTGGATTAGGTGCTGGATTCAGCGATGAGGATTACCAAAAAGCTGGGGCCAAAATTGTGGGAAAAGCGGCACAAGTTTGGGATAAACCGCTAGTTGTCAAGGTAAAAGAGCCGCTTAAGGCAGAATACGGCTTTTTAAATAAGGAAGCTCTCCTATTCACCTATTTACACCTAGCGGCCGAGCGCTATTTAACAGAAGCATTAATCGAGTCGGGAACAACTGCGATCGCTTATGAAACTGTCGAGCTTGCCGATGGTCGCTTGCCTCTCTTGACTCCCATGAGTGTTATTGCTGGTCGTCTTTCGGTACAATTTGGGGCCCGCTATCTGGAAAAACAACAGGGAGGTAGGGGAGTTTTACTGGGGGGTTTCCCCGGGGTGAGTCCTGGACAAGTGGTTATCCTTGGCGGTGGTGTAGTGGGTACAGAAGCGGCCAGAATTGCCGTCGGTATGGGGGCAAAAGTAACTATTTTAGATATTAACGTCGAGCGCTTGGCCTATTTAGAAACTTTATTCGGTTCCCGGGTAGAATTGCTTTATAGTAGCCCGGCACAATTAGAAAATGTGGTTCCTAAGGCCGATTTATTGATTGGGGCAGTGCTAGTCTTAGGAAAACGAGCGCCGACTCTGGTTTCTCGCTCTTTAGTCGCCAAAATGAACCCTGGTTCTGTAATTGTCGATGTGGCAGTGGACCAAGGGGGCTGCGTGGAAACCCTGCGGGCCACTTCCCACAGTCAACCGACTTACCTGGAGTCGGGAGTAGTACATTATGGAGTGCCTAATATGCCTGGAGCAGTACCTTGGACGGCAACCCAAGCTTTAAATAATAGTACCCTACCCTACGTTATTAAATTAGCCGACCATGGGGTAAAAGCCTTGGAGCAAGATGTTTCCCTCGCTAAGGGGTTAAATGTCGCCAATCATCGGTTAATTCATCCAGCAGTGCGCGAAGTTTTTCCCGATTTGATTTGAATGTCAAAAAGGTGCGACTGAATTCTTTTGAGCTGCTAGG
The DNA here is from genome assembly GCF_020245885.1 of Microcystis sp. M165S2. Lineage (NCBI taxonomy): Bacteria > Bacillati > Cyanobacteriota > Cyanophyceae > Chroococcales > Microcystaceae > Microcystis > Microcystis sp. M165S2. The sequence continues at coordinate 28,681 of NZ_JADBTZ010000140.1, forward strand.
AAAATCAGTCGTATCTCTCTTAACAATTAAAACAGGATTAAGGTGGTTAATTCACTTGTACTTTAGCTATCTTGTTGGTTATAATCAAGGAAGATCATCCCTATAAAAATATTAAGATAAAATGTTCAAATTTATTGATTTATTTGCTGGCATTGGGGGCTTTAGAATAGCTTTTGAAAATCTGGGTTGTCAGTGTGTTTTTTCATCGGAGTGGAATAAATTTTCTCGAAAAACCTACGAAGCCAATTTTAACGATAGTCCCGAAGGAGATATTACTTTAATTCCCGCTTTAACAATACCAGATCATGATATATTGACGGCGGGGTTTCCCTGTCAGCCTTTTAGCATAGCTGGAGTAACTAAACACAATGCGTTAGGTACTCGTCATGGGTTTGATCATCCCACTCAAGGAACACTTTTTTTCGAGGTTGTCAGAATTATTCGAGAAAAAAGACCGAAAGCATTTATTTTGGAAAATGTCAAAAATTTACAGAGTCATGACAAGGGTAAAACATTTGAAGTGATTAAAAATACCCTAGCAGAGGATTTAAATTATCATATTTATTATCAGGTAATAGATGCTCGTTCTCTTGTTCCCCAGAACAGAAAAAGAATTTTTATTGTCGGGTTTGAGAAACCTAGCCGATTTATGTTTCCAGAAATACCAGATATTCATCCTAAAATTAAAGATATTCTTGAAGGGGAAGTTGATAGTAAATATACTTTAACAGATCATCTCTGGAATTACTTACAAAAGTATGCTGATAAACATAAAGAAAAAGGGAATGGTTTCGGTTATGGATTGGTTAATTTAGAGGGGATTGCCAGAACTTTGAGTGCTAGATATTATAAAGATGGTTCCGAAATTTTGATCCCTCAACAGGGAAAAAATCCCCGTCGTCTAACACCAAGAGAATGTGCAAGATTGATGGGATTTCCTGAAAAATTCATTATTCCTGTCTCTGATAATCAAGCTTATAAACAGTTTGGTAATGCGGTTGTACCTCCTGTGGTGGAGGCAATAGGAAGGGAGATATTGCTAAGTCTGAATAATCCTATTTTAGATCAGAAAAATTCGCTTGATTCATCACGCAAAAATCCAATTATCAAACAATTAGAACTTGCCCTAGTTTTTTAGTCCTAAAGATTTATGAGTGATATCTATAGTTTTAATTCTCAGGAAAATCAATTAATCGAGACAATCAAGAATGCTTATTATATGCAACCTGTCATCTCGAAAATAGATGCTATTTTAGAAATTCAAGATGTGGAGATATATCAAAATGCTTTCAATCATCTCTATGAAGTTATTCAAGGTTCGCATGAGGAAGTAGAAAAAATTATTAAACAAAGAAAGCTTCAGGGATTGATTAAAGATGAAAAACAAACTGCCAAAGCTGTGGTAGGAAACATATTTCCCTATGCGGTTATCTATATTTTTCTCAAAAATAAGGAAATCAAGAATATTGATCAAGATATTTATATAACTAATAAAAAATCTGCTGTTCGAGGATTTAAAAATATATCGACTATTAAATTGGGTGATGGAGAACAACAAAAACCAGATTGTGATTTGATTATTTATTCTTATAATAATTCTTCAAAGATAAGTGATGGTAATAATCAAGAAATACCCTATCCTAAATGTATAATTTTATCGTTAAAAACTTCTTTGCGAGAAAGAGCGGCACAAACCTATAAATGGAAACTTTTGCTAGAAATAGCTAATGACCATGGCTCTAAAATTAAGGAAAAATACGGCATTAACTATAATGTTCCAGAAATTCCTCTTATCTGTTTTGTTACAGTTAATTTTTATAACGAAATTAACAATCCTCAACAACGAGGAATGTTAAAATTTTTTGATAAAGCATTTTTAGCCAAAAACATTAATAAAGAATTGCAAGATTTTATTAGTCCTCTATCAGAATTATTGGACTTTGTTAGAGATTTTTTCAAATAGATCGATTAAAATAAAAAAGGCTCAGGATCAAGGTAGTGAGACGTTAGAACTAAATTTTATCAACTATCGCGGTAAAAATTTAAATGTTCCCGATCGCTTCTCACCGGATTTGGATTTTTTAAACTATCATCGCTATCATATATTTCAGGGCTAAAAGTACGACAAGTTAAATTAAATTCTCCATTGCATTACTTGGTTTATAATTGAGTTTGTCTAAAACACTTTTGCAATTTCAGCTTGTGCATAAAGTTTTATGTACAGATTCAACATTTCTGGTGACTAAGCTACAGCAAATCCTGTATATTTGCGTACTTTAGGATAACGAAAGCCGAGTACTATATCTTCTTTGGGAATACCTGCCTCCATCAAATCAGTAGCTAGGGTTGGCTGAAAGAAGCTACAACCTTTATTGGAAAAGGCTTTTAGCTAGATTGAGAGTCGCTTAGGTGCCCCTGAATCTGCTAAAATTACTCAAAACCCTTGCATCTTCTCTCCTTAGTACCAATGTATCGCAAGATTGAGCTACCCCCAACCTCACCAGAAAACTTCGAGTTTCCCTCGGAGGGGAAATTATCCCCAGACAATCGTTGGGTTATCATGG
>NZ_JADBTZ010000141.1:0-7786 GCF_020245885.1 Microcystis sp. M165S2
GCCTCAACTCCAATCCCCGCTTGGGATTTACTTCGACCAAGCCCAAAATCGCTGAAACCCAGATATATCAAGGAAAATCATAAATCGAGGTTAACCCTTTGTCCCGTAATGGTTTGAGCCTTTTTTGCTGACCGAAAACGCATAAGTCCCACTAACGGAAGATTTTTGATTTTTGCAGGAGAGCTAATATTGAGATGTACTCCTAAAAATTAGTTATTGACTGGAATTTTGCTGATTTTCTCTTCTTTTCCCGGTCTGGTGTGAGAGAATCTAGAAAAACTTAACAATAATCAGCAATAAGCGAGAGATATACTACAAACAAACATTAGTAAGTTTTAATTAAGAGAACTATGAGCTTTCGATTTGGCAAAATCTTGATAGCAGGGGTATTGGCGGTACTTTTGCTAGTAACTTCCTGTGCTAAAGCTCCCTCACAATTTGACCAAGCGCAACAAGAAAGTACCGCTCGCGGGGCGGCGGCAGTGGTGAAAGAATCCACCTCTGGCGGCAGTTTTAATCGGTTTTTCCCGCCTTCTGGGGGAGGATACGAGCGCGTCTATACCCAGGAGAAAAAAGGCTTTGCTGAGGCAAAACTGAAGCAAGATGGCAAAGTTCTGGCTATGTTAGCCATATCTGACATCAGCAATAATCCCGCGGCGGCCAATAAATTCCAAGACAGTCAAACCACAATTAAAGGTTTTCCCTCTGTCGAACAGGGTGCAACCGCCACCGCCGTTTTAGTCAATAATCGCTATCAAGTCAAGGTTTTATCGCGGGATGCCGATTTTTCCGCCAGCGATCGCCAAGTTTGGTTAGCTAAGTTCGATTTAGATGGTCTAGCAAAATTAAAGTAAGGAGACATCCGTGAGTAAGCCAATTTTTGAACTGGTGGACGAATTACCGACTAATAATCTCACCGTCAAAGTTCTCAAAACCCTTGATTATGTCGTGCCGGGGCAGTGGGATAACCTAGTCGGGTTTAAAAATACGATTATCGCAGTCACCGGCGAAACCGACGAAAGTATGATTCAACAGATTGGCGATCGAGCCGTTTGGTTGTTTAATGATAAATCCCAGGGCTATCAACGGGCGCTCTGGCTCTACCAAACCATCGACAGCGCCGATAATGCCCTAGCCGCCGCCTCTCTTGCTAATGCCGTCGGTGGTAAAATTCCCCTCATGGGCGGTTTAATCGAAAAATTAACCCCTGCCCCCGAAAAAGCGCAAACCATCGATCTAACCTTGAAATTAGTGACAGAATTAGTCGCTTTTTGTCAAATTAATGGCATTCCGGGGGATAGTATCGATGATTTCGTCACTTCTCTGGCAGATTATAGCGGCGAATCCCTGATGCGGATGGCGGCGTTAGTTTGTTTGGATGGTTTAATTCCCCTGGGGGGCAGTTTTATCCGGAAAGTGGAATCGAGCCTCAGCATTCTCAGCCCGGAAGAATTAGAATCTAACTCCACTTTCGGCAGTATTAAAGAATTGATTCCGGGGGGAAATACTGCCAGAAAATTAGACTTTATCGGTCAAAGTTTCGACTCCACTAAAGGTTGGATGAGTAGTTTTGTCAGCGATCGCAGTTTGAGCCAGCAGGGATTATTGAGCAAAATTCAGGGATTTATCGACTTTTCTGCCGATAAATTGGTATATGTTGGGGCATTCCTCGATATGACGACTAATTACTATGAACATACCGGTATTCAAACCCTGGCTCGTCGTTTAATCGAAAGAGCCGTGGCGGAAATTTAAGTGGCACCGGGGGCAGGGATGGACAGACCGATACCAAATCGGTTTTTAATAGCATGATTAAGTCCCAATTCAACTTTAAAAACCCAGTTATGGATTGTTTCCCCCTGCTCCGGCACTCACCCACTTTCCTATACCTTTTCAAGAGGATTTAGTACAATATACCCTCCTTAGCCCCTCAAGGTCATGAATCAGGCACAACTTATCCATGCCGCTAAACAGCAAGATGCAGCCGCTATTATTGCTCTACTTAACCAAAGTCTCTTAACCACAAAAATAGAGGTTGTTGAAGCCACCCCGCAAGAAAATGTCCTGACTCTAAAAGTTCAATCCAAAAATATACCCAATCAACACAAGTTATTACCTTTTTTGTCGGCAGAAATCAAAAGCTTGGGCATCGATGGATTAGAACAAGTGATCGTTTACGGTATGACCGAGGCATCCGATATCCCCGCTTGGCAAGAATCGATAACCCTGAGTCAAGATGATTTAATCGTCAATCGTGTCACTAAATTAAACTCTTTGCCGACAATAACCGAAGAAATCGCCGAAAATGACCGAGAAGATGTCCCAGAAGCTTTGGAAGACTCTGAAACAACCGAAGAAAAAGCCCTAGAGACACCGGAGGAGTTCACTGAAGCTGCTGAGAATATTGTGGCGACTGGTGAGCGATTTTCCCTATCTCATCGGAGACACTCCTCTTTTCCCCTCAGTATAATTTTGTCTTACCTAGCGATCGGTTTTGGTGCTGGAATTATTATAGGTGCTTACTTTGGCTATCAAAAAGCAGTGAGTGATACTAAATCCGTTGAGCATAGGCTACTTATGAGGACAGGCACTCATTCAATGGGCAATGGGCAATAGGCAATAGGGGGAATAAATAGGGTCTGCTGAAAAAGTTTTTCGGTGGGTGTGGGGTGTGGGGTGTGGGGTGTGGGGTGTGGGGTTTTACCAGTTTTGAGATGGCCAATTACCTAATTTTCAGGGAAAAAGTGCCTAAATTTCCCCCCGATCACTGCCATATCCAGTACTTTTTGATTGACAAAAGGTCTAAAAGTCTTACCCAACAAGGTTTTTAGCTTTATTCAGCAAACCATAAATAATCATTCTTTAATAACCGGATTTAGTGTGAAATGCCCGCACAACCCGGAGCGCTCGAACAACCCCGATAAATTTTCCTGTCCCCAACCTGATATGATCGAAATTGGCGATCTTACGATTAAGACCAATGCAAAATTTTCCTATCTCTAAACCCCAATGATTTAGGGCTTTTTTTCTTGGGAATTTGTCGGTAAGGACAGCAGCAACAGTTTATTTTTTATCTTTAGCCACACATATCTAACCGCTCATGTCTATTGAAGAAGCCTTGAAACTCCTAAAAGAATATGGATGTATTCAACTAAAAATTGCCCAATCCCCTGAAGAAGAAGAAGCTCTAAGACAGGCAATTTTATTAGTTAACCAAGGTTCGGAATCAATTAATTTAGGTATCTGTGCCGATAACAATGAAGAGGGATTTAAAGCCCTGAAAAGTTATCTACAAGCCCTGGGATACCCCTTACCTAATAGTCTCCCAGAAGACCCCCCAGAACAGGGAGCGGTGTATATTAAATACAATACCCGAAGACAAGCTTCCTATCTCGATTCCTATACGGGAACCTATCGCGGTGTCCTGGTTTCTTGTCAGTCAGAAAATGATCAATTAGTCGGTACTTATGGTCACTTTCCCCTCGATTTATTCTCTTAAGAGGCATAGTTTTTGGGTTATTTAAGCGATTAACCATCAGCCGGACAGTGATTACTGTTTACAAATAAGAGGCAAAAAGCTCCCCACTCCTGTCCACTGAATTCTCTTTCCTGACTCTTGTTAACTTTTTACCTGAAAAAAATATGTATTTGTTAATTCCAGCAGCGGGAATGGGTAAACGCATGGGCAGCGATCGCAATAAATTACTGCTCACCCTGCACGGAAAACCGCTCCTCGCTTGGACTTTGCTGGCTGCCATGCAATCCCGGGCAATTATCTGGATTGGGATTATGGCACAACCAGAAGACTTTGAGGATATCCGAGAAATTATCACCGCCATAAATGCCCTTAAACCCGTGCAAATCATCCAAGGAGGCGAAACCAGACAAAAATCGGTTTATAATGGCTTACAATCCCTACCAGAGGGGGCTCAGACGGTTTTAATTCACGATGGGGCGCGCTGTTTAGCCACTCCCGAATTATTCGATCGCTGTGCCGCCGCTTTAGCCACTTGTCAGGGTTTCATTGCGGCGATTCCGGTGAAAGATACGATTAAAATTGTCGATAGCAAGGGCTGGATTGAGGATACACCGGATCGCTCGCGGTTGTGGGCAGCCCAAACGCCCCAGGGTTTTCAGGTAAAATTATTAAAAGAATGTCATGAACAGGGCCGAAAATTAGCTTGGGAAGTCACCGACGATGCCGCCTTATTAGAAAAATGTGGTTTTCCCGTCAAAATTGTCGTCGGTGAAGAAACTAACTTAAAAATTACTACTCCGGGGGATCTGGCCATTGCCGAATATATTTTAAGTCAACGTTTATAATTTTTCATCTACTTTAACCCCATCGCGTTTAATAATACGAGCGGGAATACCCACCACCACACAATTAGCTGGAACATCTTTGACTACCACTGAATTTGCGCCCACGGTGACATTATCGCCGATGGTAATGTTTCCTAAGACTTTAGCGCCGGCGGTAATCCTGACATTATTGCCAATTTTGGGGCGACCGCTTTTATCTTTATACCCAATTGTTACCTGTTGATTAATCCAACAGTTATCGCCCAAATCCGCCATAACAATCGTACTAAAACCGTGTTGAATAAATAATCCTTTGCCAATCGAACAGGAAGAATCTAGAAATAAATAGGAACTTTCTCGATAGAAAAACCTAAGAATATACATAAAAAAACGGCTGAATGAACCACCTTGAAAAAGACGACAATAATATAAATTTCTAAATTCTTTTGCCTCCAGACACAGAGCTAACAATTGTAACCAATCTGCTCTTTTTTCCCGGCCTAATAACTCTACCCAACGCCGCACATCACCTAAGATAAGCTCTCGATTATTAGCTACCTGAAAAGCAATGATTAAGGGTGAGAGCCAAAGAATACCCACATAGAAAAATAATTTTCGGAAGAAACTTTTCATCGTTGGTCTAAAATAAGGGTTCTTCGGTTTGTCTTATGCAACAGACAGGATTATAAGAGATGAAACCGTTATAAAGAAAGACATTTGGCGATTTTTGTCAATTGTTTTCGATCTAGAGCTAACCAATCAATTAAATCTCTTGCCAGATAAGGATTTAGTCGATTTATGCCACCCTATCGAACCAGAACAAGTAACGAAGAACCGCTTTTGTTGCTATTGATTATAGTATGATTGTAGGGAATAGTTCAACCGTCCCCCGTTTATTGGTCTCCAACGATGTCAACTACCTTGCAGTTCTTTCCCGAAGTATCCGTGATCGTGCCAGTTTATAACGGAGAGAAAGATCTACCCCCTCTAATTGATTGTTTAGCCAAACAGAGCTATCCCCGTCAATTAGTTGAATATATTTTAGTTGATAATAATAGTAGCGATCGCACGGCAGAATTATTAGGAAAGGCAGCACAAGAACAGAGGGGACTGAAACTGATCATTTTAAGCGAAAATCACATACAAAGCTCCTACGCTGCTCGCAACAAAGGGATCAAAAGCTCTCGTTATCCTTTTCTGGCCTTTACCGATGCCGATTGTCGTCCCGTACCGCAATGGTTGACAGAATTGATCCAACCCTTTAAAGATCCTAACATCGGTCTGGTAGCGGGTGAAATTGCTGCGTTAACTGGTTCCACTTGGTTGGAAAATTATGCGGAACGTCGTCACTTTATGTCACCAAAATTTCTTTTAGAACATTCTTTTTGTCCCTACGGTCAAACTGCTAACCTCGCTATTCGTCGAGAAGCTTTTCAAAAAGTTGGTTTATTTCGTCCTTATTTAACTACCGGTGGTGATGCCGATATCTGTTGGCGTATTCAACAACAAACCGACTGGCAATTAACCTACGCACCAGAGGCAATTATTTACCATCGTCATCGTTCTACCTTAGAAGACTTAAGAAGTCAATTAAAACGTTACGGGCGCTCGAATCGCTATCTTCACGAATTGTATGGTGTCGAATTGATGCGACCTTTAACCAGTCAAGAGTTATTTTTTACTCTCGGTCGTTGGTTATTTAAAGAGCTACCAAAAAATACTCTCAAGTTACTGTTTGGTAAAGCAGATTTAGTAGATTTATTGGCTACTCCCCTCGATTTAATTCGGTTTCAGTCCCGCAGCCAAGGACAAGCCACGGCTAAATTACCCGAAAAAGCTAAAGAAATCGAATGGCTTTAATTCAGTTATCAGTGACCAGTGATCAGTTATCAGATATGAGTTTTCAGTTCACTGATTACTGATTACTGATCAAGGTTTCCTCTATGGTTTCTCCCTGAGTAAAACATCCTGGAAGATGCTTAATTTCTGATACATATCCCCCCTGATCATCAGGATAAATTGTTATCGGATATTTTAGTCCCAAATAAAACTCTAATGATTCAAGCTTAGTTTTATTACTTGTACTCATATTTTTACCTCTTTAAAGTTAGCAAATAGGATCAATATATTTTGAATAAATACCCAGAAAACATCAGGAAGGGAATCAGCTTTAAACCTTTTCGGTCAACTATCCATTCCCCTATTCAGGCGATCCAGGCTTCAAAGTGGGGGACAAAATAGGGTAAGGTAAAAAAGCTGTGCCGATAACCGAGACTATGAGCGTTGAATGGCAATCCGTCAAAACCTACGAGGATATTCTTTACCATAAATGGGGGGGAATCGCCAAAATCACTATAAATCGCCCCCATAAGCGTAATGCCTTCCGTCCGAAGACAGTTTTTGAGCTTTACGACGCTTTCTGTGATGCTCGCGAGGATGCGCGCATTGGGGTGGTATTGCTCACGGGTGCAGGTCCCCACAGCGACGGCAAATATGCTTTTTGTTCCGGCGGCGATCAGACGGTGCGCGGTCAGGCGGGTTATATTGGCGATGATGGCGTACCCCGGCTCAATGTGCTGGATTTACAGAAATTAATTCGCTCCATCCCCAAGGTAGTTATCGCGCTGGTGGCAGGTTATGCGGTCGGGGGGGGTCATGTTTTGCACTTGGTTTGTGATTTAACCTTAGCAGCGGATAACGCCATTTTTGGCCAGACCGGTCCGAAAGTGGGCAGTTTTGACGGCGGTTTTGGCTCTAGTTATCTGGCCCGGGTAGTCGGTCAGAAAAAAGCTCGCGAGATTTGGTTTCTCTGTCGGCAGTATAACGCCCAACAAGCTTTAGCAATGGGTTTGGTTAACCATGTGGTCCCGGTGGAGGAATTAGAGCCGGAAGGGGTTAAATGGTCCTTAGAAATTCTCGAAAAAAGTCCCTTGGCGATTCGCTGCCTAAAATCGGCTTTTAATGCTGATTGTGATGGTCAAGCGGGTTTACAGGAGTTAGCGGGTAATGCCACTTTACTCTACTATATGACCGCCGAAGGAGCCGAAGGTAAACAGGCTTTCCTGGAAAAACGTCCCCCCGATTTTAGTCAATATCCTTGGCTACCCTAATCAGTTATCGGTGAACAGTAATCAGTGGGAAGAAAGCAGAAAACTGCCAGATAATACTGCTCACTTAATACTCCCTACTCCTACTGATCACTGATCAGCTATGCTAGTTTAGAGAGAGTAGTTAGGTTCGGTAGCAGCATTGGTTTCAAACAGAAGTGGTTTTTCCCTGATGGCCTTGACTGGGTTGTGTCCGATCTCCTTCTCGAAATGGCTGTGATATTGGGAGACAATCCTTGACATCCTCACCGCCGTAAACGGACGGTGATTCCCAAACCTCACGATTTAGGTTTCTGCTTCTTTCCCTTGCGGGGTTCCGCACCTGCCTTAACAGATTTACTCTGTTCTGGTCTTATGGTCGCTCCACAGACTGACAC
>NZ_JADBTZ010000142.1:0-4947 GCF_020245885.1 Microcystis sp. M165S2
GTCAGTCTGTAGAGCGACCATAAGACCAGAACAGAGTAAATCTGTTAAGGCAGGTGCGAAACCCCGCAAGGGAAAGAAGCAGAAACCTAAATCGTGAGGTTTGGGAATCACCGTCCGTTTACGGCGGTGAGGATGTCAACAACCCGATAAGTTAAAAAAAGGATGGACTGAATCTACCCCTTCTCTATTCAAGTTTTTCAGGGCTTGGGTACACACTCAGATGTACCCGTGGTATCGATGCGTTCCTCACACCAATTGGCAATCTTACCGAGTTGGGGAAATATGGGTTTCAGGTTTTGGATTAATTCAGTCCATTCTACCCCTTTGGTCTGGGTCACAGCCACAGCAACGCTACTTGAGGGACAGCCTGAAATTTGGCCCCAATTTTTACCCCAGGCAGCGCCGACGAAAGCACCGGTATCGGTTTTACCGAGGGAATAGTCAGGAGCAAAGATAAACGCTTGTAGTGTTTGGTTTCCTCTCAGACAAATGGAACCTGATCCATTGGCATAAATTTGTAGATTGCCCGGTTTACAGTCAGTCGTAGTACCACAATTGTGTTCGATCGCACCGTTAATATTACCTCTAACATAAAAAACTACCCGTTTCCCCGGAGTAATGGTAATCTTATCGCTATCACTCAAGTTGATATTATTAACGATATACTCGTACACATCTACGTCTTTACCGTTAATCGTGCGGGGAGTGAATTTGTCTCCTGTTCTGGGAAAAGTTTGAGAAGTGGTAAGTGCCAGATCTTTCTGAACAGGGGGAAGGTTGGTGGGAATCGGCGGTAAATTGGGGAAAAACACACCGACAAATTGTGCTGTGTAGGGGGGACTGGGTGTGTCGGTGGTGGGCTGTTTAATCTTATCTTGTTTATTCTTACATTCTGGCCTCGCCACTTCCTCCACTACATCCCCTTCAAATGTAGCACCACCGTCCGCCGTTCCGTCACTTATCCATAAAGCTGGGACCGTGGTGCGGTTAAATGCGAGGGGACGGAAATCAAGAATAGGGATAGTTACCACCACGCGGTTACGGGAGGCGGCATTGTCGTCAATATCTCTATTGATAGCAGTGTTAGTTAGGTCTGTTGCGGCACTGGTGCGGGAAAGTCCTTCGAGGGTGAGAACTCCCCTGCCAGTCCCAATACTATAATCGTATCCAACCACGCGATAATAACGATTATTACCGAGCTCAAACCATGTATTTGCGCTCAAACCTCTTAATTCATTGATTTTTGCCGTCAAGGTAGCAGCATCGTTGGGATTACTACAGGAGGGGGCGGCGGCGACTAATTTTTTCAAATGTCTTTGTAAATCGGTACTGGGATCAGTAACCACTTCGGCCTTCTCCCAACAATTGTCACCAGTGTCACCAGAAGTACATTTACTATCAACCCTCGCCATAACTCGAACACTATTGAGTAGATCCTGCACGCGAGCCAGCCCCACTTCGGAACTTCTTAAACTATCAGCCCGGGCTCTTTGGGCAATTACTTTCGATTGGTCTCCTTGGGCGCGCATCATCATAGTCATTCCTGTCACCATCAGGATAAGTCCAATTAATATGGCAAGAGGCAAGGCAAACCCTTTTTCCTTATTAGCCATCAGGTGAAGATATAAACGATTGTTCATAAGCCAGTCCATCTAAGAATGGTTACTCTTACTATAATACTGTCAAGTTTTGGTCAAGTGACAACTGTGATAATACAAGAATAGCACTGTGAGTAAAATCACAGACAAAAGCCAGTTGATACGATAAGCAGCCAGTAATTTTTCGATAAGTATTTTCGACTTTTGACTGAACTAAGGGGCTGTTTTTCGATTCAGAATTGCCCGACAAATCAAGCCTATCCCCCGAAAAAAGCTGATAATTAACAACCAAAGGGATTGTAATTCTCCTGCCGTATTTTTCAGCGGCCAGCGCTGGGGACGACAGAATAGAAAAGTAATTAGTTTTCTCTGGTCTGATAGGGTAAGTTGCTGGAATTTAAGGGTTGCTTGCCAGATTTTTCCTCGTTTTTCTAGATTGACTAGATGAGCCGATAGGCGCAAATCTTCGCCTAAAATATCTAGGAGTAATTTTTCTGAGTAGATGGGTTCCCTCAGGTGAATTTCTGCCCCTATTTCCGAAAGTTTTTTCAGATTGCCCTGTATGATTATATCCGATTCTATTATCAATTTAACAGGATATTCCAGCAATTGGTATTGAGTTTCTAGGGTGAGGGGAGCTTCCAATAAAGCCACTAAAGCAGTCATGATAATAACCACGTTATATATAGCCAAAATCAAGCCAAAATTTAGGGGACTTTCTTGATAATTGTGATGGCGTAAATTAAAGAAAATACTAATTAAGGTAATAGTGAGAAAAAACAGCAATGGGTAGGATAAACGCCAATTATATTGATAATTTTGACGAGCAATTCCCTTTGGTGTCACCTGAAATCCTTTGTCAAAGGGTTTCCAAAGAACATGGAGAACTGTTAGGGCTGTAGGTACACAAATAATCATCGATAGTACCTCAGAAAAAATAATGGAGCGCGAGCGAGAATTTAACCAGTGATAAGTGGCTAACTGCATCATCATGTAGGGTAAAAAGATATAGATTGTCTCATCGATGGTAATGTTCAAAGGTACTATATATCCAAAGGTATAAAGGAGAGGAATAAGCAGAGAAAATAAACGAGCTAAGGGAGAAAACCAAGATAATATTCCTTCCAGATGAGCTAATCTTTGGGGTAGAGTTAATCCCGCAATTTTTAGGGGATTAGCTTTGATAAAAAAGGCCTGTAAAGTTCCTCTGGCCCAGCGCAATCTTTGCCGTAAATAAGCGGATAAACTTTCGGCAGATAAACCAGCGCTGAGTTTTTCATTTAAGTAAATAACTTCATAACCTTTCGCAGAGATAGCAATCCCAGTAAAATAGTCTTCACTAATAGATTCTGTATTAAAGTATTCCACTTCCTCTAATGCTTTTCTTCTCGCAATAAAAGAAGTGCCAGCACAGACAGGACTACCCACCCCATCTTTAGCTGGTTGGATATGACGATAAAATAATTCTTCGTCGGGAGTAACGATATTTTCTAAACCTAAGTTATGGGCAATAGGATCGGCATTATAAAAGCTTTGGGGAGTTTGCACTAAGGCAATTTTCGGGTTTTGAAACCAGCCAACAGTTCTTTCTAGAAAGTTACTACAAGGGATAAAATCTGCATCAAAAACCACCACTAATTCCCCTTGAGTTTGTCCGAGAGCATGGTTTAAATTACCTGCTTTAGCATTTTTTCTATCCTCACGAGTCAGATAATGACAATTTAATTTTTCTGCCAATTGATGAATTTCTGATCTCTGGGTATCATCGAGAATATAAATATTTTTATGAGGATAATTAAGGGCTTGACAACCGATAATAGTTCTTGTTAAAATGAAGGCTGGCTCATTATAGGTGGGAATCAGGATATCTACCGTGGGCAAATACTGTTGATTGATCACCGCTTGGCTATAAAAATCAGCTTCTTTGCTTCTATCTTTTGTGGTTAAGACTAAAACTAACTGAATCATGCTACTACTTAAAACTATCATCTCAATGCCTAGAAGTAGTAAACTAAAAAAGCCATTGAGAGGGGTGGAAAGATTTAAGGTGGCCAGAATTCTCCAAACTAGATAGCGCAGGGTGATAGCTAGAGTGATAGAAATAATGACTAATCTTGACCAAACTTGCGGACGCGGAGACAAGAAAATGATTAACTGCGTAAAAATTAGCAGGATAACCGTGGGTAATAATAATTGATAGCTATGAGCAACCGTGGGAACTTTGATCCAAGCAAAGGGGTTAAAAAAATCTTCTACTAAGCCAAGGAGTAATCGATAAATATTGTGTTCTGGCCAACATAATGATAAACTGACGATCATTAGCCCGCCGATCACTGCTAACATAATGAAAATGACTGATATTATCGCTAAAATCGACTTGAATACGGAGGAATACACTGGTTTTTGAGGGAACGTAAAAATCGATTCTTCGTTAGACATAAATCCCCTTCTGAGCAAATAAATCTAACTACATTTTACAATTATTAACAAAAACCTGGGCATTGGGCAGCTTTCTCATACTTGGGAATGATACTAAATCGTTTTATGGGAAACCCTTGGAACGCATTTGCGGAGGTTCTACCTTGTAACGAGACAAATCGAACTTTAAAAACCCAGTTATGGATTGTTGCTCCCTACACCCTACCCCCCACACCCTGTCTCACTTTCAATCTGCTTGTCACCCCGTCAGGAACATAGTATACTTTGGTTAACCGTGAGGAAAAATTAATCTATGATAGCCGTCAAAATCGCCGTTGTTAGCGCTCTCGTTTTAGTTGTGGTCAAATTCGTCGCTTCTGTTCTAGGCAAAGGCAATATACCCCTACTTAATCAGGCTGTCACTATGATTTTAAGCCTTTTTATCGGTTTTGAGTTGATTCAACTAGGACAAGCAGTGATTGAAAAGATTAATTAAGGGTAATCGGCTCTCTTGGATGGTGTGTGATCAACAGGATTGATCGTCGAGATTGCCAGTATAGACTAGATGCTGCCGTCAACCTTTGGTCAAGCTGTTGCGATACAATCCAGCAAAGACAAGAGAGCCTGTAACCCAAAATTTTGGGTTAAAGCCCCGTCCTTTTAGGACGGCTTTATGTTAAAATAAAATTGGTTTGAATCCCCTGAGTGGGCGGTAGTGAATGGCTCGATTGAGTTGAACCCTTGAACTCGAAAGTCTGCATAAGAGACAAAAAGGGAGGGTAGCGAAAATCTCGTCAAACATAGCGCAGGGGTTCCGATAAACAACGGTGAATGAAAAACCAGTAAAAATCTTTGTCGTCAGACAGATAGGGTAGGGCATACCCAAATCTTGGTTGAAAGACCAAAACGCTTGGAGAGTGAACCATAAAAA
>NZ_JADBTZ010000143.1:0-7830 GCF_020245885.1 Microcystis sp. M165S2
ACAATAAGTTATGACTTAGAAACTAATCAACAACTAAAGCTTATGCTTGTAGCTAAGTGAAATCATTGATTAAGAGACCTGTGCTTTTCAATAACTTTTTCAGCAAACCCTAATTAGGGTTTGCTGAATAAATCTAAAAACCTTGTTGGGTAAGACTTTTAGACTTTTTGTCAATCAAAAAGTACCAGGCATGGGAGTGATCAGGGGGAAAATTCAGGTACTTTTTCCCTGAAAATTAGGTAGTTGGCCACCTGAAAATCGGTAAAACCCATCCCCCATCCCCCATCCCCCAACCCCCAACCCCCAACCCCCACCGAAAAACTTTTTCAGCAGACCCTAATTAATACCAATCATCCATCGACCGGAAAATTGAGGCATCGGGGAACACAGTTGGATTACCACTAGCAGCGATTTTTTGTCGTAATTCTCGCAGTTGTTTATTCCCAATGAGAAAGTCACTTTCTACTAATTGATAGGGCAGTACATTATTATCTAAAGCATACACGGCCGTGATGCCAGCAGCTACCCCAGAGGACCACTCGAAGGAATGGACACGATAGGCGGCCGCGGCAATATGACTAAGGGCGATACTTTTGCCCGCTATCAGTAAATTATCGATTTTTTGGGGAATTATAGCCCTTAAAGGGATCTCGAAGGGGTAAGCTTGCCCTTGTCCCTGTCTTTCTCCTGCTTTTTCTGTATTACCCGGTTTTTCGGGGGGATGTTCCGTCATGCAGGGATGAAAATCAATCGCATAGTGACCGATACCGACGGAATCGGGGTAAATAGTCGATCGCTTGCGTTTAACGGCCTGATCGGGGGATAATGTGCCATCAAGTACGGAAAATCCCTCTAATCCTGCCAAGGTGGCAATTAAGCGCCGATATTCTGCTGGAGAAAGATTTTGACGATAGAAATCGCTTTGAAAATTTTGTCGGGAAATATCGATTTCTGTGACGGTAAAACCATCGGGGTAAGTCAGGGAAGGACGACCGATAATCCGTCTTGCTTCCCGAATATAGGGATATTTTGACAAACCGTGGGCAGTACCCATGGGAGAATCAAAACCGGAGAGATAACGGTTATTCAAATGGGGAACTTTTACCCCGTCCCCTAACTGGGAATCGGTGGTTCCTTCTACTAACCAATAATAGTAGGAAATGGCGTGTTCTTCGCCCCTCGCGAGGGTTTCGGTGCGTAATCCTCCCATCCATCCCCCCGGAGATAACTGTCCTAACTGTTGCAACTGTTCACGGGTGTAGATAAAGTTATCCTTAGCAGTCCCCGGACGATAATCATTTCCCCAGGTCCAATTCTGCATGGAAATATCCCCCGGGACGGGTTCAGTGAAAGTAATTCCCCCAAAGGTTTTCTCTTTACCCAGTTGCGGACTCCAAATACGACGATAGGTGAAAACGAGGTCAAAATCGGCTAATCGGGGCAATTCATAGCTAAAATAGGGGGCATAGCGTTCATAATAAACGGGTTTCTCGTGGGTTTGTGGTTTTTCTGTTTCCTCCATGGCGAAGGTATAGGTAAAGCCTTGGGTACAGTAGGGGTCTCCAGTGACGCTAGAGGAAGAAGGTTCGAGATAACTGCGCTTATCGACACCTAAACGGTAGGGAATATCTGATAATCCGATTATTTCCCCTGTTTCGGTCGCTTCAATCACATACCAATCTGCTAATTGATTCGGTTGGGAGGATTTGGGGACAAAACGGAGGATTTTCTTATCAAAACGGGGAGAATTTTCGTAGCGATAGATATCCTCCATTTTTTGCGATAAAAACTCGGTATTTAGGGGAGGAGTACCTTTTGCGGGACTATGTTGAATAGCAATTACACCGGTAATCTGTTGACCGGTACCGCGATTGGGTAAAGTTTCAATATTTAATTCTTTGACTACCGTGGAGGGAAACCATTTCAGGGTTCCTTTGCCTTTTTTGGCAGCGTCTTCTAACTGTTGAAATAATAATTTATGTCCATCAAAAGGCAAAAAACAAGACCCGCTTACCCAACATTCTCCGGGGTTGCGTTTCCCGTAATGCTTTCTAATTCTTTCCCTAAATTCTAGATAACCTTTCGGGAAAAATAATTTTTCTCTTTGTGTTCGTCTTTCATCTAATGCGGAGGTTCCCTGAGAAGATATCTGTCCCCCCACCCAGTCGGTAATCTCGGTTAAACAGACGGTTTTTCCTAATAATAAAGCTTCGTAGGCCGCACCGGCACCGGCTAAACCACCACCCACCACCAGAATATCACAGCCGACGGTTTGATCCAGTTCTCGCGGGGGGGCTGCTAGGGTGAGGGGAGTGAAAGCTTGCAGGAGAAATAACCCCAAAGAGAGGGATTTGAGGGGAGTAAAGTGATGATTGAAAATTTTAGGTGACATTATTGACAAATATCAATGTTGTGACTGAGAGTTTCTTCTTTCTTTGAAGCAGTAGCCAGAGAATCTGTTCCTGAAATCCTGATTCTTTTTTTTGGGCGATATTGAGAGATTATACACCGCCAAGCTGACAATCGATCGCTTTTCTGGAAATGTTTTGACAAAATAGAGATAGCCTGATTCGGTGTCATTCCCTTTGTTATTCCCTGTAATCCTTCCTATGTTAAATTCAAAACAAACCCGGGTAACACATCTTCTCCGGATAAAATAGCAGGTAAATTAATAATTTCCACATCGCTATTTAGTCGATAGATTTCCACCTGCTGCTGTTGCGGATTAATCAACCAACCCAAACGTAAACCACTGGCTAAATATTCACTCATCTTGTCCTGTAAAGAGGTTAAAGAATCGGTACGAGAACGTAATTCAATCACAAAATCGGGACACAAAGGTGGGAACTTTTCTCGCTCTTCTGCGCTCAAAGCTTCCCATCTTTCCCGTTTTATCCAAGCAACATCAGGAGAACGATCTCCTCCATTTGGTAAACGAAAAATTGTCGAAGAACTAAATACCTCACCAAGTTGAGTTTGTTCGTTCCATACCCCAACTTTAACAATCAAATTAGCTTCCTGTTTACCACTATTTCCACCCACGGGAGGCATAATTAATAATTCTCCTTTTTGATTACGTTCTAAATTCCATGTTTGATTAGCCTGACAGAGACGATAAAATTGTTCATCGGTCAGATTAACTGTCTCTAGATTTAACACTACAGTTTCCATCGCTTCTCCTTCTTGCTGCTTTATACAAGATAACTTAATTATAAGAATGGCTATATCGGTGATTCATCTCAACCTATTTATCTAATTGACTCTCTAAAAATTCTGGCCAATCGGGATTGGTAGTGTCTAGGGAAATTAGATAGGGTTGTTCTTTTTCATTAAAAGGTTCTGTTTTCTCAATTTGGGCATTTAAAACCTCGATAGTAGCGTCAGAAATATCACCTTTTCTAGCGGCAATCCGTTGTTTTAAAACTTCTATAGGTGCGTGACAATGGACAATATGAAAAGGAATCTGTAAATTTTTGGCATAGGTTAATAAGGGTTCTCGCCAAGCATATTTATCGTAGCGTGCATCAAGAATAACCGGATAACCTAAAGCTATTAAGATTTCGGCTAATTCTGCCAGTCTAGCGAAGGTTTTTTGACTCATTTCCAGACTATATATGTCGAGAATTCCTGTTTGATTTAAGTCAATTCCAGCCAAATGTTTGCGAACTGCATCGGAACGAATCTGAATAGCATTAAGATTTTTAGCAATTACTTTCGCTATGGTACTCTTACCCGAGCCAGAAAATCCCGACATCAGAATTAATCTCGGTTTCTGCGGTTGTGTGTACTGCCAAGCTAATTGATAATAATCCTGTACATTGGCTTTAATTTTCTCGGAAAAACTGTCACCATCAAGCAAAAAACTATTGA
This sequence comes from Microcystis sp. M165S2, assembly GCF_020245885.1. Taxonomy (NCBI): domain Bacteria; kingdom Bacillati; phylum Cyanobacteriota; class Cyanophyceae; order Chroococcales; family Microcystaceae; genus Microcystis; species Microcystis sp. M165S2. The sequence continues at coordinate 3,871 of NZ_JADBTZ010000143.1, forward strand.
CTTTTGCCCTCACATATGCTTGTCTAGTCAGGTAGAGAGGCAAGACTTTTAAACCCTCCCAGTCGGCGGTTTGTTCTAAATAAGTATTCACAAATAAATTAGCGAAATCTTCTCTCCCCCTAGCGGTTAAATCCATGGCTGTAAAAGCAAGATCATACATGACATCAACAAAGCGAAAAGATTCATTAAATTCTATGCGATCAAATAATTGTATTTCTCCCTGCCACTGACAGATATTATTTAAATGTAAGTCTCCGTGACATTCGCGAATCATCCCTTTTATTTGTCTTTCTTCTAACCAATCTCCGTGTTCTGCGAAGAATTTATCTGTATAAGCTTTCGTTTCATCGTATTGTTTTTGGGTTTGGACAAAATTAATATATTTCTCGGTTTGTTGGTAGTTTTCATCAAAAGCTTGTTTAATAACTTCTAAATTGCCAAATTGGGTAATATAGGAATTAGTCACAGCTTGTCGATGAAATCCTGCCACTTTTTCAGCCAAAGATTTTATAGCTTTTTCCGTTAGTTCTCCCCGTTCAAAAACCTTACTCAGTAAACATTCTTGGGGAAACTGATTCATTTTTAAAATGTATTCGATCGCTTTCCCTTCTCCATTTAAACTTATGATACCCCGTTCCTCATTAATTGACAAAACTTCCAGATAGATATTCGCCGCGACTCTTTTATTTAACTCTAGTTCCTGTTCTAGATAATACTTTCTCTTTTCTAAAGTGGAGAAATCTAAAAAATTATAATTAACTGGTTTCTTGACTTTATAGGCATAATCTCCTGTCAAGAAGATAATTGAAGCATGGGTTTGGATAATTTCAACGGGAATTTTTACAGAATGAGGATAAAAGTCGGGATTTTTTAATTCTTCGATTAATCGGTTGCTATCCATAGGGAGAACTCCTGTCGGTTGCATCTCATTTTTGTCAATTTACTAGGTTGGGATTTTTAAAGGGAAACTCTCTGCTAGAATTGGCTGTTATTTCCGATTTTATCACTTAATCTTTGACTCTTGGGGGATTCTACCCCCCAAACCCTCCGTTGGGGAGTGGGAAGTGGGGAGAAGGGAGCGGGTTTTTAAAGTTTGATTGGCAGTTAGTCGTACCACTAAAAACCGATTTGCTCTCAGATGTCCGTGGAGGAACTGTCTCCCCCAAACGCTGGAAAGCATTAGCTTTGCAAGTGGGATGCTTACACGGGGTTGTTCATACATTTGTACCAGTTTAAGGATGACTGATAATGGCTGATTGTCGGTAAGCTGTTGACTATCTGAATTACTCGTTAAAACTGCGTGGGAGCGGGGTCAGCTTTAAGCCAAGTAATTAGGGGTACAGTTAGTTTTAGATAAATTTGATGCTGGCTATTCCTTCTTAAGTTATATTTATAAATATCCCCTCGACAGTTTGAAGATCGAACCTTTATCCAATCTTTACCATCAAAAACCGAGCATTTAGCCATGTTATCGACTATAATCGGCCTAGAACAGAACTTGGAGAAGTACAAGGATTTTGGTTGACTCAGGCCTTGAAACCAGAAGATGTGACGCAATTGCCGTTAAGTAACTGTTCCGAATCACACCCAACACTTTATTGAGAAAATAAATTAAGTCAAAGACGAATAAGCTATGACTTTTTGAGAGAGCATATTAACTTATATTTTGTCGAGGTACCGAAAAAATGATTAATGGTTCATCCAATTCCCGTTATCTCCTCATTGTGGAAGATCCTCAAGGGAGAAGAACAATTACCCTAGAAGACATGAAATATTCTCTCGGCCGTAAGTCCGATAATCAAATTGTTCTTCGCTCCAAACACGCGTCTCGCTATCATGCGACTTTAATTAAAAAGAGTATTGATCGCCAAAAATTTTCCTATTGGATTCTTGATGGTGATTTAGAGGGAAATAAAAGTCATAATGGTATTTATGTCAATGGGTCTAAATGCTTGGTTCATGAATTAAAAGATGGTGATTTAATTAACTTTGGCTGTGATATAAATGCCAGTTTTCATTTAATAGCCAGTCAAGAAAAAATAGAGCAAGCACCGGTTAAAAGTTCAGGACAGCTACGAGTGCATCTAACGGAAAATGAAGCAAGTTATAGCCAGAATAACCTCCACACAAAAAGTACCCTAATTCTCCATAATTCCCCATCCCAGACCCTTAGTTTTGATAACAGGACTCAAGAGGAATCTTCCCTAGATCCTCTCACGAATTTGCCTAACCGTTCTCTCTTTAATGAATATCTGTCAAATGCTATTAATAATGCCCAGAAAAGTAATCAACTGCTCGGTCTGTTATTAGTGGATGTAGAGCGGCTAAGAAATATCAACAATCGACTAGGTTATCGACTGGGAGATAAGCTATTAAAAATCGTCAGTGAACGGTTAAGAAAAAATTTGAGATCGGGGGATATAGTCGCTCGTTGGGGAGGGGACGAATTTATTATCCTGCTGCCACAAATTAATAATGCCAATGATCTGGAAAAAGTTAGTCAAAGAATTATTAAAACCCTAGAAAATAATTACGAAATCGAAAATCACTCCCTAGCCGTGCGATTAAATTTAGGTTCAGTTATCTGTCCCCCCGTCGGCACAGACAGAAAAATAACTTTACAGAAACTGGAGAAGAATTTAGTAGCGGTCAAGAATAATATCAATAATAACTCCAGGATAGAGTCAGTTAATGTTCGCCCTAAAAATACTCGTAGTTCTAAAGTTGAATATTTTCTCTATCAGGCAATCAGAAACAATGAATTAGCTCTTTACTATCAACCGCAAGTTAATATGACTCAGGGACAAGTGGAAGGGTTAGAGGTATTATTGCGCTGGTTACACCCTCAATTCGGATTAATCGCTCCTAATCGTTTCTTACCCTTAGTCGAAGAAAGCGAGTTAATCCTTGAGCTTAATCGTTGGGTGCTGAAAAATGCCTGTCAACAAGCACAAATATGGCAGCAGCGAGGATTATTATACACTCCCATCTCGATCAATCTGTCCCCGCACCAATTGCGGGATCCGCAGTTGCTCACCATCCTCAAAGAAGTCTTGACTGAAAGCAAAATCGGGCCTTTCTTTCTGGAGATGGAAATAACCGAGACAAGTTTACTAGAAAATAGCCGCGAAACCGGTCGAATTCTTGGGGATTTGCAGGAATTGGGTATTAGTATCACCCTTGATGATTTTGGCAGCGGTTACGCGTCGATCGCCTATCTCGGTCAATTTCCCGTGAAAAAACTGAAAATAGAGCAATCTTTAACGAAAAACCTGAGTAATAATCCCCAAGATACCCGTTTTATCTCGTCATTGTTAGCGATAGCGAAAAGTTTTAACTTAATAGTGATCGCCAAGGGAGTAGAAACCCAACAACAATTAGAAATCCTGCAAGAATTAGGTTGCGAGAGAATGCAAGGCAATCGCATCAGTGGACCTCTAGCAGTGGAGGAAATAACTAAATTTCTCCACATCCACCGCAGCCTGTCAGTAATCAGCACTCAGTGATCAGTTACCAGTTATCAGTTATCAGTTATCAGATCTGGGTTTTTAGTCAGGGGTATTAAGTGAGGAGGATGAAATAGCATTAACAGTGCTGTCTTTTCACTGTTTACTGATTACTGATAAATGATTTTGGCCACTGATTCCGGTATGATCTGAACAGAATATCTAGTATCAAATACTTACTCATCGAAAATTTGGGTCTGAAACCCCGTCGTTCTAGGTTGGCTTTACTGTTAAATATTAGCACATTTACAAAATATATGCTAAAATGTGAGACATGGAAAAAGCCTATTGGTTCCGATTTTACCCCACACCAGAACAAGAGTCGCTATTGCGGCGCACCTTGGGCTGTGTAAGATTAGTTTACAATAAAGCTCTCCATCTCAGAACACAAGCATGGTACGAAATACAAGAAAGAGTAGGATATGCTGAAACGTCTTCAATGCTAACCGATTGG
>NZ_JADBTZ010000144.1:0-22236 GCF_020245885.1 Microcystis sp. M165S2
CTTATTCAAGAAATGGCTGAAGATGTCAATAATGATCCTGAACTAGATTTCTTTTCAGAAATTGAGGGAGAAGGATTAGAAAACGATGACGATTAACCCAAAACGAGGCGAAATCTGGCAAGTTAACCTTGAGCCAACCATTAGAAATGAGATAGGATCAAGACATCCCTATACACTATCAACAATTTATGAAATCCATTAAAATCATTGTTGAAAAACATCCTGATGGCTATATCGCCTATCCATTGGGAATTCAAGGCGTAGTAGTCGGTGAAGGTGATACCTATGAAGATGCTCTTAATGACGTGCGATCGGCGATCGCTTTTCATGTTGAAACCTTTGGGGAATCAGTTCTCGAAGCTGAATCATCTGTATTAGAAGCCTTTGTTGTAGAGGCAATGGTCTAATGGCAAAATTTCCTGTTGATGCTCCCAAAGCCAAAGTGATTAAAGTTCTTGAAAAATTTGGTTTTTCAATTGTTATAGAAAAAGAGCATATTTCTATGATTAGAAAAAATTCAGATGGAACAACAACACCTTTAACTTTACCGAATCACAAGCAAATTAAAAGCTCTACATTAAGAAGTATTTGCACTCAAGCGGGTATCTCACGAGATGATTTTATTGCTTCCTATGAAAAAACTTAAGGCAAAATCCTTTAAATGTGATTATTTTGGCCTTTGAAAGAGCGATCTTGTAGGTTGGGTTGAGGTGACGAAACCCAACACTACCTTTTCCTATCTCTTACTTAATTTATTGGGTTTCACTTCGTTCAAACCGACCTACAGTGCGATTATTTGCTTTATAATTTTTACTAATCCCTTACAAAAAAATACTCCGAAATCCTCGTGAACTTTATTTTAAGTCCCCATGCCGAAGAAAAAATTATTCAACGCCAAATCTCTTTAAAAATATTGCAGGACATCCTCAATAATCCTGAGCAAATTTTAGAAGAAGATGGACTCAAAGTTTATCAAGGTACGTTTGTCGCCATTAACAATAAAACTTATCTTCTGAGAATTTACATTAATGACTTAGTTGAGCATCAAAAAATTGTTACACTATATGTTACCAGTAAACTTAGAAAATATAGGCAGCTATCAAATGAAAGCTAAATATGATGCTGAGGTTGACGTTTTAACAATTACCTGGCATGACACACCCGTAGAAGAAAGTGAGGCAATCAGTCCAGGGGTTATTCTTGACTATGATCAAGCAGGTAATGTAATCGGGATTGAAATTCTTAATGCTTCTCGAAAAATCGAGAATTTTTCTCCGAATGTGCAGGTAGCTATTTCTTCTCGATAAAGGCGATCGCTATTGGCTGATAGTGCGATCGCTGATCGCGTAGGATGGGTTAACACAGCGTAACTCGTCACAAACATTGATGATCAAAGGCGATCGCTTTATAGATGGTAAAGAGGCGATCATTATTGGGAGAGCCAATCCTTCGGAGATAGCGATTTTTGTGATGACGAGAGGCGATCGCTTTTCTTGTCATCAGTTCTAACTCATGCTGATTTTGATATAATAGCCATAATTGTTTGACATCTTAAGAGAAAAAATCATGATTAGAGCGATTAAACAGAAAGGAATTGTTGGCAGAGAAGGAAAAATAGAGCTTTATTCTGCGGAACTAGAAGAAGGAACAGATGTGGATATTATTATTTTAGTATCTGATTCTGAACCCGATACAACTGAATATCTTCTTTCAACAGAAGCCAATCAGCGTGAATTATCCGAAGCTATTGACAGAATAGAAAAGAAAGAAAACTTAGTGACAATTACTGTAAAAGAATGGCGTGAAAAATATAGTATTTGACCCGAAAGCTTTTAAACAATTCAATGAATGGGCGATAGAAGACAAAAAACTCTATAAAAAAATCGTTGATTTAATTGACGACATATTGCGTCATCCCTTCTCTGGAATCGGTAAACCTGAACCCTTAAAACATCAACTCAAGGGTTATTGGTCAAGACGCATTAATGATGAACATCGCTTAGTTTATAAAATTACAGAAACAGAAATTATTATTATCAGTTGTAAATTTCATTATGACTAGGCTCAATGTAATCGCTGTCATCTTGTTGATTAAACTTTAAAATTGCCATTGCTTGGGATAGGAACGCAGAGGGCGATCACTTTTTGGGGATAAGGAGGGGCGATCGTTTTTGGGAGGAGCAATTTTTTGGGCATGGCGATCGCTTTTGGGGCAGGGGTAAGAGCGATCGCATCTCTCTTAGGGTAGAACGCTGATGGCAAAGGATGGTCAGTCAGCCCTAGATAGTCAACAGCCTACCGGGAAAAGCTAGATTTTGTAACAAGATTTAGTATTACTTAGTGCCGTGTATAGAGAAGTTGCGAATTGTTAACCCTAGCTTTGCTAGGAACACAAAACATGGTATTGTGAGCCTGAGTCCGTGAAAAACGGCAAGGTTTTCAGTTTTTTTAAACATCAGGTCGCTACATTCTACAGCTATTTTCGCTCAAAAAAACCGATTTTCTAGGCATTTCTATGACTTATCTTGTTGAACATCCTTCTACAACCTTTTATTCCTATACCGATACGGGGGTCGATCCCCTGAAAACCGCTCACGGAGTTTATATCACGGTTCACGGACATTTTTACCAACCACCGCGAGAAAATCCCTATCTAGACAGAATTGAACGGCAGCCGAGCGCCCATCCCTTCCATAATTGGAATGAACGCATCCATCACGAGTGTTATCGTGCCAATGCTTTTGCGCGCATTTACAATGACCGGGGGGAAGTGATCAAAATAGTTAATAACTACGAATATCTCAGCTTTAACATTGGGGCCACCCTCATGTCATGGATGCAATCCCATGATCCCGAAGTTTACCAACGCATCCTGACAGCGGATCAAAAAAGTTGTCAACGCTTAAACGGTCATGGTAACGCCATCGCCCAGGTCTATAATCATATCATTCTGCCTCTAGCCAACAAACAGGACAAATACACCCAAATTCGTTGGGGAAAAGCCGATTTTCAGCACCGTTTCGGTCGCGATCCCGAAGGAATGTGGTTAGCGGAAACAGCCATTGATTTAGCCACAGTGACAGCTTTAATCGATGAAGGGATTAAATTCACCATTTTAGCCCCTTCCCAGGCCCTGCGCTGTCGTCCTTTCCCTAGCGACCAAGATCCCCATCCCCAATGGCACGCGGTGGCCGGAGGTCAAATCGATCCCACCCGTCCCTATCGCTGTTACATCCCCGATGGTCGTTATCTGGATATTTTCTTCTACGATGGTCCAATTTCTCGCGATATGGGCTTTAATGATGTCCTAGCCAGCAGTGATTTTCTCGTCGGTCGTCTGGGACAGGCAATTAAAGGGGATCATCGTCCTTCCCAGTTAATCAGCGTCGCTACCGATGGGGAAACCTTCGGCCACCACAAACAGGGGACAGAGAAATGTCTTAGCTATGCTTTTACGGAATCTTTCCCTAAAAACGGCTGGACAGTCACTAATTTCGCCCATTATCTCAGTATTTGCCCCCCGACTTGGGAAGTGGAATTAAAACCAGTGACTGCGTGGAGTTGCGTCCATGGCGTAGATCGTTGGCAGGATGACTGTGGTTGCGGGGGAGGGGGAAATTACCAGCAAAAATGGCGAAAACCCCTGCGGGAGTCCCTAAATTGGCTCAGAGATGAGTTAATTAAGGTATATGAGATTCAGGGACAGGAATTTTTCCGCGATCCTTGGCAGACAAGGGATGACTACATTGCAGTTATTTTAGATCGATCCCCAGACGCGATCGAACATTTTCTCGCCCTGCATCAAAGTCGCAACCTGAGTAAAAGCGAGAAAATCGATGCTTTGCGTTTGTTAGAAATGCAAAGACAGGCTTTATTGATGTTTACCAGTTGTGGCTGGTTTTTTGAGGAAATTTCTCGACCTGAAGGTACGCAAATTTTGAGATATGCTGGCCGGGCCCTGGAATTAGCTGGAGAAGTGGCAGGAATTCAATTAGAAATGAATTTCCTCAGTCGTCTAGCTTTCGCCCCCAGTAACGTTAAGTTATATCAAGATGGGGCTGATGTCTATCGACAATTGGTCACTTCTGCGCGGGTCGATTTGGAACGGGTGGCAGCCCATTACGCTATTAGTTCCCTATTTACCAATTATCCCAGTCATCATCGGATTTATTGTTACAATACCCGTCAACTAGATTATCAAAAACAAGCGATCGGGTCTTTAACTTTAGCAGTGGGACAGGTGGAATTAACCTCGGAAATTACCCAAGAAAGTGAACATTTTGTTTTTGCTGTTCTACATTTAGGAGGTTGGGATTTTTACTGCTGCATTCAACCTTTTAACGGTCGCTTAATCTATACCCATCTTAAGGAGCATCTCTTTGAATCTTTACAACAGGCCAGTGTCTCGACCATGATCGTAGAAATGGGGCGTGGATTGGGAGAAAACTTTTTTGCTTTACCCCATCTTTTTGCCGATGAAAGACACCGGATTATGCAGAAGGTGACAGCCGAAACTAAAAAACGTCTCGATCAATTATACACCCAAGTTTATCGGGATAATTATGGTATTTTAGCGGCATTCCAACGGGATGAGCTGCCCGTACCTCAAGAGTTACAGGTAGCGGCCGATATTGCCATTTCTCACCGTTGTTTACAGGTGATTAATGCCCTAGAAAAAGATTTTGAGCAGCGGCAAGCAACGGAGAATAATCTCGATCAATTATTGGCTATTGCTAAGGAAGCCAATCATTTACACTGTCAATTAAACATTCCCGAAGCGCGTCAAACCTTAGAAAGTCTGCTCTGGCAATCTCTTGGGAAATTATTACACGATGGTGATCCTTTAACGGCGGAGGAGGATGCCCGCCTAATCACCCGTTTAATTGAAGTTAGCCAACAATTAAAGCTAGGATTATCCCTCGATCGCTCTCAGGAATTATACTATTATTACTTCCATGATCGTCTAGTTCCTAATTCTTTGCGGTCCAATTCAATAGATGCTGCCTGTCCCTGGCCGATGACTCAATTAAAATGGTTATTACTATTAGGACAGGTGTTAAAAGTTGATGTGAGTATTTGGCTGTAAAATCAGTAACAGGGTGGGCAATGCTCACCTTTTGATTTGCCCTCGAACTGAGGTTAACCCAGAGACTAAACCCTTAGATTTATAATGGACATAGTCTCTCATCGAAGATTTACATGACTATCACGCCGATTTATGCCGCCTCAGCCGGCACAGCAACCCAGTATCCCGATGCTTTTGGGCGTTTTGGACGCTACGGGGGCAAATACGTCCCGGAAACCCTGATGCCAGCCTTAAGTGAACTAGAAACGGCCTATAATCAGTATAAAGACGACCCCGATTTTCAAGAAGAATTAAATCAACTGCTCAAGGATTACGTCGGCAGACCTAGTCCCTTATATTTTGCCGAACGTCTCACCGCCCATTATGCCAAAGCTGACGGTACTGGGGCGCAAATTTACCTGAAACGGGAAGATTTAAACCATACTGGGGCCCACAAGATTAATAACGCCCTCGGTCAGGTTTTATTAGCCAAACGCATGGGTAAAAAGCGAATTATCGCCGAAACTGGGGCAGGACAGCACGGCGTGGCCACCGCTACGGTTTGCGCTCGTTTTGGTCTAGAATGCGTGATTTATATGGGAATTCACGACATGGAACGCCAGGAACTCAATGTTTTCCGCATGAGACTGCTTGGGGCGACGGTGCAACCCGTGGCCGCCGGGACAGGAACCCTGAAAGATGCCACCTCGGAAGCGATTCGCGACTGGGTAACTAATGTCGAAACCACTCACTACATCCTTGGTTCTGTGGCCGGTCCCCATCCCTATCCGATGATGGTGCGCGATTTTCATGCGGTTATCGGTCAAGAAACTCGTCAGCAAAGTCTGGAAAAATGGGGCGGTTTACCGGATATTCTCCTTGCTTGTGTGGGGGGTGGTTCTAATGCTATGGGTTTATTTCATGAGTTTGTTAAAGAAACTTCCGTGCGTTTAATTGGTGTTGAGGCCGCCGGGGAAAGTATCGCTTCTGGAAAACACGCCGCCACCCTTACCCAAGGTCAACCGGGCGTTCTACATGGAGCAATGAGTTATTTATTACAAGATAACGAAGGTCAAGTTATCGAGGCCCACTCAATTAGTGCCGGTTTAGATTATCCCGGAGTCGGGCCAGAACATAGCTTTTTAAAAGATAGTGGTCGCGCCGAATATTACAGTGTCACTGACCGGGAAGCATTAGAAGCTTTTCAAAGAGTTTCCCGTTTAGAAGGGATTATTCCGGCCCTAGAAACTGCCCACGCTTTAGCCTATTTAGAAACTCTTTGCCCGCAAGTAACTGGTAGTCCTCGCATTGTTATTAATTTCTCTGGACGGGGTGATAAAGATGTGCAATCGGTGGCTAAATATTTATCGATGAATGGTTAACCTTTAGCCTTTTCAGTGAGCAGTTATCAGATTTGAGTATTAAGTGATCCCCCCTGCCCCTAGAAGGGGGGTGCTGACAATTTTTAACACCCACCTACTTATTAAATGGCGGTTTCTTGCTGTCTTTTCACTCTTGACCGATTACCACTGATAACTGCTTATACTAAATCCGTTGAGCATAGGCTACTTATAAGGACAGGCAAAAGGCACTCATGCAAAAGGGGTAATAAATAATCAGTTTTTAATAACCGGATTTAGTATAACTGGTAAATCAGAGGGATAAGCTATTGTGCATCTAAATTTGATATTCGTTTTGAATTTGATATCCTCTTGGGGTTTCTTGAGCGGTTTCCCAGCTGCCTTAACAGATTTACTCTGTTCTGGTCTTAGAGTCGCTCTAAGTGGCACTTTCTAGCATATATCGTGCAAATGCGCTAGTATTTAACAGTAAAGCCAACCTAGAACGACGGGGTTTCTGACCCAATTTTTCGATGAAAATTCTTCAGATTGTTCCTTCGATTTCCCTTGTTTATGGTGGCCCCAGTCAAATGGTACTCGGTTTGTCAGCGGCCTTGGCGCAACTAGGCCAAGAGGTGACTATTATTACCACCGATTCCAATGGTGACACGGGACAAGCACCCCTAGATGTGCCTTTAGGGGTCCCTGTTAGTCAAAATGGCTATCAAATCTATTATTTTCGCTGTTCTCCCTTTCGCCGCTACAAATTTTCTCTTGATCTGTTTACTTGGTTGGCTAATAGGGCAAAAGATTACGATATCGCCCATATTCACGCCTTATTCTCGCCAGTGAGCAGTATATCAGCTTCGATCGCTCGTTACCGTCAACTGCCCTATATTCTCCGTCCCCTAGGCACCCTCGATCCGGCAGATTTGCAAAAAAAACGGCAACTTAAACAAATATATGCCAATTTTCTGGAAAAACCCAATTTAGCGGCGGCGGCGGCCGTTCATTTTACCAGTCAGCAGGAGTGTCAAATCGCCGAAAGATTTAAGATAAAAACTAAGGATATTGTCATCCCCCTAGGGGTAGATTTTTTTGACCCACAAGCTCTACCGGTAAACGGTTTTGATCTTCCCCAAAATAAACCTATCATCCTCTATATGTCCCGTCTTGACCCGAAAAAAGGTCTAGATTTATTGCTGCCCAGTTTAGAAAGGTTGTTAGCAAAGGGCCTAGATTTTCATTTTGTCTTAGCAGGAGGCAATCCCCAGGATCGGGAGTACGAAAATCGGATTAAAAATCAGATCGAGCGGTCAATCTTGGGAAAAAATACAACAATTACCGGATTTGTGACCGGAGAAATAAAAAATAACCTCCTCGCTAGGGCCGATTTATTTGTTTTACCTTCCTACTATGAAAATTTTGGCATCGCAGTGGCAGAAGCTATGGCTGCCGGAATTCCCGTGGTTATCTCCGACCGGGTGGATCTGCATCCTGCGGTAGCAGCAGCGGCTGCGGGATGGGTGACAGCTTGTCAGCTTGAGGATTTAACTAATACTTTGGCAACGGCTATCACTAATCCTGAAATTCGCCAACAACGAGGGAAAAATGCCAGGGATTTAGTCTTAAATCAATATAGTTGGTCGGCGATCGCTGAACAGATGCTAACTGTCTATCAAGATCTAGTCTGCGATATCGATCGTCCCCTGCTCGATCGAAGTCACAGACGGATTAAGATTTAGGCCATCAGGATAACTAGCACTAAAAATGCCAGTAGGGTTAAACCTGATTGCAGAAAGACGGGAAGCGCAAAAGAATTCATAAAAGTAGCTCACTTTTCTAGGGATGGCTCTATTTCTAATATACGCTTTCATCTCCGCTAATTCCTCATATTTCCGTCCGCAATGTCATCATCTCATCATTTATTCATCCCATAGGGAGAATTTGAGGCAAATTGTACTGTATTTAAACTGGGTAGGGAGCATTTTAATACAAATGTACAGAACTCGGTTACTCCCCACCCTGTTCACTTAAGTTTCAGCGTCGTGATTATAATTAGGGAATGATAGAAATTCTTAGGCAATAGGATCACATCAGTGTTGATAAATCATCTTTTCTTCGGCGCTTTCCTACCCCTTGATACTCTCCTGTCCACCCAGGGGATTATGGTTATGCTCCTGGCCGCTTATGCTTTAGCCATGTGGATGTTTCTAACTAGCGCCCCAAAAGTTCATACAATCATGGTGACAGATTTGGAGACAGCCCGACAATTTTATGAAGGACTTTTAAATTTACCCACGGCCGATGTTCCCCTCCATTACTATTACAATTATGAGCAGACGATGGGCAATAATATGATTGACCCATTTTATATGTCTAGTAATCCGGCTGCGACTACTGCTCATACTTCTTTGGGAGATCAACCCCAGGGTTTATGGTATCAGTTAAAGAAAAATACCCAACTGCATATCGTTGCTGGGGCAAATGCGGGTTATAAGGATCGTCATCGTCACGTTTGTTTTGATCACGATTGTTTAGAACAAATTCTGATGCGGGTGGAATCACGACGCTTAAAGTATAAAGTTCGTCGCAATAAACCTTTAAATTTTTTGGTCAAAGATAATGCCGATCGCGTGATTGAAATGGCCGAAGTCTCGAATTAGTTAACAGTAATTAGATTGGGGGCAACCATAACGGTAAATAACTAAACTATGAATGCTCAACTGCTCACAATCATTTTAATTTCTTTAGGGGTAGGTATTGGTTTGGCCATTCTACTCCTAATTTTAGTCAAGTTAAGACGCTGCAACCAACAGGTAAATAGTATCGTCGATCATCAATCTCTCATCGGTTTAATTGGAGTTGTTCAAATCCCCTTCGATAAAAATAGCAAGGGGAAAGTGCGAGTTAATGTCGGGGATAGTCTGATCGATATAGTAGCGATAACGGAAGGGGAAGAACAATTTAATGTCGGGGATCAAGCATTTATCCTCAATTGCCAAGACAATAAAGTTTTAGTCATTGCGGAAAAGTATATCAGAGGCGATTTGTAATTTCTTCTAGACCAAAGGGTAACTAACTATGAATAGTCAAAATAATTCCTATCTCATCCAAATCAATTCCAATCAATACGACAACAATAACAACAACAGTGCTGGTAATTTATTGGGGAATAGTGTTCCCATTGCTTTATTGATATTTCTGGGGATTGGTGCGATTTGGTTTATCAATTCTTTTTTGTGTATTTGCAAACCCAATGAAGTAGTAATCCTGAGTGGGATGAAACGCAAATCAAAAGATAGACAAGATGCAGGTTATCGAGTCATATCGGGGGGTCGGGCGATTCGTATTCCAATTTTAGAAACCGTTAAACGCATGGATGTCACCACAACCCCGATCAGAATTGAGATTAAAAATGCCTATTCTAAGGGAAATATTCCCCTGAATATAGTGGCAATTGCTAACGTTAAAGTTAGTTCTAAACCTGAAATAGTCGGCAATGCGATCGAACGTTTTTTAGATCGAGATCGAGCAGAAATTATTCGCGTAGCTAAAGAAACTTTAGAAGGAAACTTGCGGGGTGTAGTCGCAACAATGACCCCCGAACAAGTGAACGAAGATCGCCTAAAATTTGCCGAAAGTATTACCAGTAACGTCAGTCAAGACCTGTTTAAACTCGGTTTAGAAATTGATACTCTCAAAATTCAAAATGTTGCCGATGACGTGGATTATCTTAACTCCCTCGGACGGGAAAGAATCGCTTTAGTCATGCGTGATGCTGAAATTGCGGAATCAAATGCACTCAATGAAGCTGAACAAATAGTCGCGGAATGTGAGGAACAAGCAACCGTAGCTAAAACCCGCGATCAAATTATCATTTTAGAGCAAGAAAACGAATTAAGAAAGTTAAAGGCAAAACTGGAACAACAGGCAAAATCGGAAGAAGAAATAACTATCGCCGCCGCTAAGGAAAAACGTGCTATAGTTGAAGAAAAATTTCAACAGGTCAGAGCAGAATTAGAAAGATTACGTCTCCAAGCAGATGAAGTTTTACCCGCAGAAGCGCAGCAGGAAGCCGAAACTTTCCGCGCTAGAGGACAAGCGGCAATTTTTGAAGAAAATGCTAAAGCTGAAGCCTTGGTTAACGAATTATTCGCGGAAGTTTGGCAAAACACCGGCAGCGAAGCATCAGCAATTTTCTTGATTCAACAGTTAGAAACTATCCTGGAAGAAGCGATAAAAATTCCTAAACGCTTACACCTCGATCGAGTTAATATTGTTGATAATGGTGATGGTAAATCCCTCGCTACCCTGATTAAAGTCTATCCCGAAATCGTCAATCAATTCCTCGCCAGTGTCCATCAAACCCTCGGTATTGATGTGGTCGGAACTCTCACCAATAAAATTGAAAAATAGCAGTCAGAAAACATACTATAGCAAATAATGGGTTATTTAGGACGCTTTCAATTTTCAAACTCTTATCTGAACAGGGTTTCAGCGATGGATTGTCCTAAGCACCTTGGTCTTTGCTATAGCCTGATTTTGGCGATAGATTGCTACCTGTTGACTAATGGGATGGGATCAATTAATCAGCCCAGTCTTAAGCCACTATCAAGATATTCCTGCATTTTTGCTTGGAGTTGACTTAAAGAATCAGTGCGCGGCCTTAATTCGGGTTTGCGGCAAAAAGTTTTTCGTGGGGGTAGGGTGTGGGGTGTGGGGTGTGGGGTGTAGGGTTTTACCCGTTTTCAGAGGGTCAATTACCTAATTTTCGGGGAAAAAGTCCCGGAATTTTCCCCCCGACCACTCCAAGAAATGGCACTTTTTGATTTCAAAAAAGCCTAAAGATATTATCCAACAAGGTTTTTAGATTTATTCAGCAAACCCTAAGCTAAGACCTCACTTAGAAACAGCCCAAGAGCGCACTTCTCCTAAGGTTACTGGAGTGCGATCGCTAACATCAATGGTAAAGCGAAATACTCGTTTAGCTCGCAGACCATTTTCGGGATCGAAGAATTTTAATTTCACATCCCAGCATTCACTTCCGTAGCGACAGAAGGGGCTTTTTTCTACTTCAATACTGTGTAATTCCATTCCCATTGCTACTGCTTGGGAGAAGGTTTGTACAGCTTGAAAAGCGTTAGTAGCCGCAAAATTTAAGGCGCGATCGCGTGCTATTTGTCCTAAATTTCGTAAGTCATAATAAATGCGATTCAAGAAACTGGTCAGAGAACGCCGCATCCTCGCTTCATCGGCGATTTCATGTTCCGCGCTAACAGTTTCTATCGCTGATTCAATCAAAGTATTAACTTTCCAGCCATACATTCCCCGGGGACTATTGACTTTGAGGACAGGAATAATTTGACCGGAAAAAAGTTTCACAGTTTCCTCGGTCAGCATACCCGGAATACTCACTCTTTCAACATAATCTTCGTCAGCTTCTGGCAATATTTGACCCGCTAACATATATTGCATGACTTGATAAATATCAGCAGCAAAAGCTCCCACTGGTTTAATAGCATAGATGGGAGTTAGTTCTAAATTGACTGTCCAAATTAAAGACTTAGTTTCTGATAGATTACTTTCTAAATAATCTACCATTTGTCGTGCATCGTAGGGATTGGATGGTAATTCAATATTATCGATTGTGATGGTTGGCATTAACTGCTTAAAAGTATCCCGACGCGCTTCTGTTCCGAAATCATAACCCAAGGTTCCTAACACATAAACGAGGTTTGAGCGTTGACTAGGAACAACATTATTTAGGACAATATTGTTATGTGCTTGATGATTTTTTATTAATCCAGTTGAGGAAATATTTTCTGAAGCATTGCTAGGAGCGATCGCTGGTTGTCTTGTTGCTGCTGTTGAAATGGTTGCAGTTATTCCCTGATTCGCTATCTCGGTTGAACAAGAGGGAATAACAGAGGTTGTCGCTGTCACTGGAATTACCGTCGATTCTATGATATTATTCGACGAATTGTTATCCGCTTCAACAGTTTGTAATTTCTCTCCTGTCAGCAATTCATAAGCTCCAGAGATGTTGATTTTTCCTAACAGACAGCGTTCTGGTTCTTCTACTTCATTAGGATCGCAGGGAATGGCACTATTAGTCAAGGCGGCTCTTACTGCTTCCGCATCAGGAGATAAACCCTGTTCTAATTGCAAACTCATTAATAAAGCGGCCGTTCCTGTCACAATTGGAGCAGCGCAGCTAGTCCCTTTTTTGCGGATAGGGTCATCAGTTCCGGGTTGAGATCCTAGAATATTCTCTCCGGGAGCAAGAATCCCTTGAGTCGCATATTTACCACCAAAATTACTGAATTTAAATGGCTCTCCTGTATCTTTCATCGCTCCTACTGTCAGGACATTTTCTAATACCGCAGGAACGCACCAACACTCTCCTTTATCATTACCACCAGGAGCAATAACGAGTATATTATTATCCTGTGCTTGACGAATTGCTTTATCAATAAATTCGTGAGCTAATCCGCTTTGAGTTGGGTGACAAGCGGCACAATGGATAATATTAACTCCCTGTTCAATTGCGTTACTAATCGCCCGGGAAAGATTGAGAGGATTAATAAAATCGTCATTCCCATAAGCAATGGGAATATTAATCACCGTTGCGTTAGGAGCAATTCCTTCTACCGGTGAATCTGGCTGTCCACAAATGGTGCTGATAATATGGTTAGCATGGAAGCGCAAATGCAAACTGTGGCGGATATTTTCATCTGGAATCGCCTCCTTAAACATTTCCTCTTTTTCTTCATCACTTTTGCCACTTTTTTCTACATCTAAAAAGGCTTGTAAGTGTTGGGGATCGATGGGAAATTCTTCGGACCAATAAGGATTAATACGGGTAATATTTGCTCCTTGAAAACAGGCTCGATCTAAGTCAACTGGTCCATCAAGAACGGCGATTTTGATGCGTGGATCGCCTTTGGTATGGGAGCGAAGATCGGTCATTCCGGGGATAGCATTGAGATCAGGCATAGTTTTTGCAGATTTTCAAGAACAGTTATAGAATAAAAGCTAGATAACAAAAATAGGGGAATTAAAGATGAGTTCAATCACCCAAACGGTACAATCCTCAACCACAATTCAGGAACCTTCGACCACGGTGTATTGCGATTCCCCTTTACCCGACCACACCCAACTCCCCGATAAAGATGGAAGTTTTGTGAAAAACTATCAAGAGCCTCCCCAAGCAGACCTTTTAACGGATACTATTACACCCCTTTTAGAGCAATTACATCCTGATGGTAATTACTGCCTAGGCCGAGATTGTGGGATTTATTGGCGATTGCCAGAGCATCCAGAATCTCTAGAAAAGGGTGCTGTTGCTCCCGATTGGTTTTATGTTCCCCATGTCCCCACGACTATTGATGGTCAAGTTCGCCGTTCCTTTGTGATGTGGAAAGAAACCATTGAACCGGTTATTGCCTTAGAATTTGTCTCTGGCAATGGTGAAGAAGAACGGGATAAAACGCCTGTTAAGGGTAAATTTTGGATCTATGAGCGAGCGATTCAAATTCCTTTTTATGGAATTTATGAAGTTAACAAGGCCCAGATCGAGATGTATCAGTTAGTTAATGGTCGTTACCAAAAAATGACTCCTAATCAGCGCGGTCATTATCCTATTGTTCCTTTAAAGGTAGAGTTAGGAATTTGGCAAGGAGAATACCAAAATCAATTCTTTCCCTGGCTTCGCTGGTGGGATGGGGAAGGTAACTTGTTGTTAACTTCCCAGGAATCTACTGAACAGGAACGACAACGAGCCGAACAGGAACGACAACGAGCCGAGCGGGAACGACAACGAGCCGAGCGCCTAGCGGAACAGTTAAGGGCATTAGGGATAGAACCTGAAGAGTAGTCGTTTTGTCAGGTAGGCAAGCACGAACAATTCATGTAAAAAAAGACTGCCTACCTAATGACTAATGCCAGGAAGAACAAATTACACTGCGTCGTCACCCGCAAAGGGATAACATTGCTTGGTGGCTAAATCACAGAAGGTAGCAGGGGTAATCACATTACCATCACTAGGAACAGTAGCGATGTTGTCTCGTTGAACCGGGGCGGTAATGCGAGGGGTCAGTTTTGGGGTTTTCATGACAAGTTACTCCAAAGGTGGTTGTCGATAACACTAAAAGATTTACACGATCCTTGTCAAGAGTTTTCTGTTAACTATTGTCAACTTTAAACAATTTGTTTGCAGGAAAAATGGACAAAGTTTAACACCAAATTCGACCCCGACGAAACGGCGGATCATTGGGATTCGCCTTGCGGTCTTGGAACATGGTTTTCCAGCGTCCGTAATCTTCTAACCCAGTTGCGGGAATATATTTAGCTTTAGGTTGAGTTGTTTCCTGTGGTTGAATGTTGGATTTTTTTGTTTCTGGTTGCTCAACATTCGGATTGGTTTCTGATTGCTTAGAACTTTTAGAGTCAGCCATTGTTTGATTTCCTTCAGTGTTTTTTGTTAGGTTTTAGAAGTCGATACTAATAACGAAAACCGCCAAAGGATGACATTTTTAGATAGCCATAGTGAGGGTATTGAAATTGTGCCGGATCGTTGTAGTTAGCCCCATGAACTAACTTAACCAAGATAGATACTAAATCTTCTCCATCGCCATGAACAATATCAACACATTCGTGGGGATGAATAAAATGGGGACGTTTGACGGGAGCAGACTGTTTGGGAAGTCTCATGGTTGTTTTGGGGTAAATAGATAGAGTTTAGGGGAGAGGACTAATAAGGAGAAGACCAGGAACGAACCTCGCCCAAGGTGACAGGAATTAGGTCACTCACATCTATAGTAAAACGGAAGACTTTACGAGCGCGGCGGCTATTTTCTGGGTCGAAGAATTTTAACTGTACATCCCAACAATCGCTATCCAGCCGACAGAAAGGACTCTTAGAAACATTAATACTATCTAACTCCATCCCTGCACCCACAGCCTCAGAAAAAGTTTGTGCTGCTTGGAAAGCATTAGTCGCGGCAAAATTGAGGGCGCGGTCTTGGGAAGTTTGCCCTAAATTGCGTAAATCGTAGTAGATGCGGTTGAGGAAACTACTCAAAGTCCGGCGCATTTGGCTTTCTTGGGCTTCTGTTTGTTCTGCACCAACAGCTTCTATTGCCGCACGGACTAAAGTATTAACGTGCCAACCATAAATTCCCCGGGGGCTATCCGGTTCAATGACGGGAACAACTTGTCCTGAGAACAGGCGTACTGTGCGCCCAGTAATCCGTCCCGGAATACTGACACGCTGGATATATTCGGGGCTGTCTTCCGCTTGCACTTGTCCCGAAAGCAGTTCCTGTAAAGCCGAATAAACTTCGCGGGAAAAAGAGCCGAGGGGTTCAATGGCGTAAATTGGGGTAAGTTCCAGGTTCAGGGTCCAGATTAAGGATTTGGCTTCTGAGAGGTTATCGGCTAAATAATCCACCATCTGGCGGGCATCGTAGGGATTAGAGGGAACTTCAATCCCACCAATTACGGCTGTCGGCATCAGTTGTTTAAATGTGTCCCGACGGGCTTCTGTACCGAAATCATAGCCCAAAGTGCCAATGGCATAGACGATTCCACCAGCGGGTTCAGCAGCTTGGCTAGGGGTGACAGATTTAGTGGTAGTTTCAGGCATGGATACTCCTTGAGAGGTTGTTACAGGGTTGGGAATTTGGGCGGCAACAACGGGGATTGCCGGTGCGCTGGTTGCGGCACTCAGTTCGAGATTTTGGCGTTGAACCTCGGTGGTTTCAGGTGTACCACCGCAGCCGCAGCCGGAAGCTTCTACTGTTGCTTGGGTTTCTATGGTTTCGGACATGGTTTCTCCGGTTAGGTGTTTAATTGCCCCCGAAATGTTCAACAGGCCGGCTAAACATTTTGGTTCGTTTTCACTGTTTGTCAAGGGACAGGGAACGGCGCTTTTTAGTAGTGCTTCCCTGACTGCGTGGGGATTAGGTGTTTCTCCCCGCTGCACTTGCAAACTGAGTAATAAAGCCGCTACTCCTGCTACGATGGGCGCAGCGAAGCTAGTGCCACTCATTTGTATTGTCCCGCCGCCGGGTTTTGCCCCTAAGATGTTTTCTCCAGGGGCAAGGATGCCTTGATTTTGGTAGGTTTCCCCCCAATTACTAAAGTCGAGGGGATGCCCTCTAGCATCAACAGCACCCACTGCTAGGACAGCAGGAAGGGCGGCTGGAACATGGAGGCACTCGCAACCATCATTTCCGGCAGCCGCAACGACAAGAATATTTCTCTGGCTACACATTTCAATGGCACGCTCTAGCCAGTCTTCTGCTTCTCCCATATCGGTGAGCGCCCCCCCACTAATACTAATAATGTGCGCTCCATTTTCGGCGGCTTGTTCAATCGCACGGGCTAAATCTAGTTGAGATAGTCGCCGTCGGTCATCGGAAAAAACTGGCACGAGTAAACCGTGACACTGAGGGGCAATTCCTTCGATTTCTGTATTAGGCTGTCCAAAAATTAAACTAGCAATATGAGTCCCGTGGGTGGACATCTGCCCACTGGTTGCACCATGTAATACTAAGGTGGGCAGTCGAGTTAATTTTGCTCCCTGAAAACAGGGATGTTGAGTATCTACGACACCATCAAGAATGGCAACAGTAATCTCTGGGGAACCCTGGGTTAGTTTGTGTAATGCTTGCAATCCTGGAATCATAATTCTTATTCTGATATTTTTTTGACAAAAGATTTATGTTGGATTGTAGCTATTCCCAATTGTACAACTTCTAAAACCCTGGCTAAATTACCCGCTAATAAAGCATCTCTACCTAACCATAATCCAGGAAATATTTGAGAACATAATATTCCTTCTGCATTAGGTTCAAGTGTAACATATTTTTCGTCATTTAAGACAAACCAATCAAATTCTTCATCCAATACTCGCCAGACTAAATATTCTTGCACTTGATGGCAGCGATAAACCTCAAGCTTTTGATGCAAGTCAAGGGAGACGGTACTAGCAGCAATTTCCACGATTAATTCTGGCGCACCTTCGACATAGCCATCCTCACTAATAGTTGATTGTCCACCATTTTTAATTCTCAGCAGTGCATCGGGTTGAGGTTCATTATCAGCATCAAGGCGCACGGTACAATTGTCGCCTAATTCAATTCCTGGCGTACTTGACCAATAGTTACCTAACCAAGTGATAATACGAGCGTGAGGGTTGCCATGATTAGTAATTCTTAAGGGAGAAGCCATCAGATGAACAATTCCTTCAATGAGTTCGGCTTTTTTCAGATTTGGCATAGCATTATATCTGCGCTCAAATTCACAACGAGTGAGGTTGTCGCCATTTTCTAATAGTGGAATTGCTTGAGGAGATTTTGCTACAGTGGCTATCATATTAGTATTTCCTACTTGTCAATACATTGGTAATTTTAAGGTGAATCCAGGTAAAATTTCTTCTCCTGATAATGTTGCTGGTAATTCAATAATTTCTACAGATTGATTGGGGCGATAGATTTCTAACCTTTGGTTGGCAGGATCAATTAGCCACCCTAATTTTACACCATTTTCTCGATATTCTTGCATTTTTTCTTGTAGATATTTTAAGGGGTCGGTACGCGATCGCAATTCTATCACAAAATCTGGGCAAATTCTGGCAAATTTTTCTTGTTCTTCTATGGGTAAAGCGTGCCAGCGTTCATTGGCAATCCAAGCAACATCAGGAGAACGTTTCGCGCCATTGGGCAAGGTAAAGATAGTAGAAGAACTAAAAACTTTACCGAGTTGAGTTTGCCGATTCCAAATCACTAAATCAGCATTTAATTCTGATTCTCGATTGCCACTAATGGCTCCGATGGGAGGCATAATGATTAATTCTCCTTCGGCAGTTTGTTCGAGTCGCCAATCGTCATTAGCACAGCACAGTTGATAAAACTGTTCGTCACTTAAATTGGTGGTTTTCAGGTTTAAGATAATAGGTTCGGTGGTAATCATTATACTTTATTTTTAAAGTCAATATTTTTAGTTCTTGTTTTAGATTGATTGTCAGTTAATAGGTTTGATTGGGCAACCAAGAACGATCAAGTAATTGTTCTTGGGAGTAGGGGCATTCAGTAGGAAAAGTTACTAAATTAGTTGTTTTAATTTTAACAAAACCTAGCGCATCTTGATAGATAGAGGTTAATTCATCTTTTAAATACTTGCGTAGATTAGTCGTGATTGTTCGTCTCAGTTGAATACGAAAATTATAGATTTCTTCTTGCCGGTGAACAGCATTATATTCGGCTTCAGTTGTCCAATATTGCAGTAACAGCAAATGACGAATAATTTGATCTAACAGACTAGCGACAGCATTTTTCTTCTCTCTACCCAAATCCTCTAACTCCTCAATTAAATTATCTAAATCTAGTTGTTGGAATTGATGATTTTTAAGTAAGTTAATAGTTTGTTCCAGCCATTGATCATCATCAACGTCATAGAGTTGTTTTAATTCATTTACTTCTATCATCAACATAAAATTTACTCCATCTTAAAGGATTTGTAATAATAAAGCCGAATATTCTCAATTCTCGTTTTTTCTAATTCTTTTTGAGTAGTACCTACCCACATATTAGGTAAAATATCTTGATGTTGATAAAAGCTGTGAACTCTTTGGGCTGTATCATTAATCTTAAAATAATTGGTTAAACCTTGACGATCTTTGAGATGATAGTAAAGCACTGGGTTATTATTTGCTTTTGATAAACCCGTGAAAAACACATTTGATCCTTGCAGAGGTTTTAAGACTGAATCAGGAAAATGTCGCCAGACTAAATTGATGGTTTCTGGTCTGAAAAAATCATCTTCTTGAAGTTCGGCATAAATTTCGATTTCACTTTTACCATTAAAGTAAAAATCAAAACCAATTAACTCAACAAATTCACTTAAATAATCACTGTCAGCAGCACCATTACTTAAAACGAAAGCAGTTTGTAGCTTTTCAGGATAATCTTTAATTCTAATGTGTATTTTTAAACTAGAATCAGCTAAATTAGTTCTTAAATCAAGACCAGCACTAAGAACTGTTAGTTTGCTAAAGTCAAAGTTATGTCCTAAAAACTTTTGTAATAAGGAATAATCTAATTGAACACCAACTCGGTTTTCAACTTGCTGAAAAAAAGCTAAAGATTGAGCTAGACATTTTTGCCATTCTTGGGACTGATCTTTAAAAAAGAGCATAAACCGTGAGGCAATGAGTTTATCTAATTCTATCTTACAGGAGGCTTCAATATCACAATTGCCTTCAACTTCCATAACAAAATCTTCAAACAGCCGCAGAGGATAACTCGGCTCAACATCAAAAGCTTGTTGATGATTACGGATAAATTGTATTCTTTGCTCTTTGAGAGAGTTTTTTTGAATCTCGGCAACTATCATGATTTCAAGATGTTAAAGGAAAAAATTATGTCAAGAAAATCTCGAAATTTACAAGCTGGTTATTCCTACCACGTCACCACACGCTGTAATAATCGTGAGTTTAAACTATCAAAGCGAGAGTGTCGGGAGGTGTTTCTTTATGCCATCAACAAGGCTTTGAGCAAATACAAGTTTAAGCTCTATGCTTTATGTATTATGTCTAACCATGTTCATTATCTGATTGAACCTGCTCAACCGCAAGATTTACCGAAAATTATGCACTTTCTTAATTGGTACACCGCGATGTGATCCCCCCGCCTTCGGCTTCCCCCCTTATCAAGGGGGGCTAGGGGGGATCGCACAGGACACTTTTGGGAAAAGCGCTATTTCTGCGATGGCTTTCCGCCTTCTGATACAGACAGGGCTTTAAATACCTTGCGCTACATCCACGGGAATCCAAAAGCAGCCAAAATGCGTTCTGGGTTCTTCTATGATTTCAGTAATTACGGCAGTTATGAACGCTTAACTGATGACGGCTTAACTCAATGGCATCCTGCTTTCTTAAAACTTGGTGACAGCTTAGAAGACTGTGCCAGAAAGTATAAAGGCTTCTGTCAGAGGTACAAACCGAAGGAGAAGACAACCCCAACCCGTTGCCACTGGGGTAGTAAGCTGTTGGCAGGGGTTCATCTCTCCTCGGCCAAGTCTTCTAGCACTCTTGAGCGAAGGAAAAAGGCAAGTGGGGAAAAACCCAACCTCTCCCCTGCTTCTCCCGCGTGCCAGGTAACAGAAAGCCCAGAATTAACAAGGGTTGTACGTCAATTCGTTGGGGCAAACCGCGCACCCTGGCAAGCAGAAAAAGACTTTTGACATGATTTGAAGTTCGTGCTAAGATCGGGAGCATTACTCCGCGTCGTCTCCCGCAAAAGGATCCCTCGAATGGCCACACCATAAAGGGGCGATCGCATTGCCATCACGAGAGACGGTAGCGGCATTTTCCCGTTGGACGGGAGCAGAGTTACGGGGTGTCAGTTTCTTGGTTTTCATGGTGGAATTTCCTCCAATAGATTTGTTTTCATAGTGTAGCAACACTACCAATCAAAGTCAACAGTTTCTAGGTCAATTTTTGTTAAGAAAGAGTCAAGTTTGCGAATCACACTTTCTCCCTTATTCCTAACAGAAAGCCCTGAATTAAC
This sequence comes from Microcystis sp. M165S2, assembly GCF_020245885.1. NCBI lineage: Bacteria > Bacillati > Cyanobacteriota > Cyanophyceae > Chroococcales > Microcystaceae > Microcystis > Microcystis sp. M165S2. The sequence continues at coordinate 20,982 of NZ_JADBTZ010000144.1, forward strand.
AAGGATTGTACGTCAATTCGTTGGGGCAAACCGCGCACCCTGGCAAGCAGAAAAAGACTTTTGACATGATTTGAAGTTCGATGCTCGAATCGGGAGCATTACTCCGCGTCGTCTCCCGCAAAAGGATTATCCCCCCGACGCCATACCAAAGGGGCGATCGCATTGCCATCACGAGAGACGGTAGCGGCATTTTCCCGTTGGACGGGAGCAGAGTTACGGGGTGTCAGTTTCTTGGTTTTCATGGGGTAAAATCCTCCAATAGATTTGTTTTTCACAGTGTAGGAAAACTGCCAATCCAAGTCAACAGTTTCTAGGTCAATTTTTGTTAAGAAAGGGTCAAGTTTGCGAATCACACTTTCTCCCTTATTCCCGCGTGCCAGGTAACAGAAAGCCCTGAATTAACAAGGGTTGTACGTCAATTCGTTGGGGCAAACCGCGCAACCTGGCAAGCAGAAAAAGACTTTTGACATGATTTGAAGTTCGTGCTAAGATCGGGAGCATTACTCCGCGTCGTCTCCCGCAAAAGGGAACCCCAATCCCCTATCGTACAATGGGGCGATCGCATTGCCATCACGAGAGACGGTAGCGGCATTTTCCCGTTGGACGGGAGCAGAGTTACGGGGTGTCAGTTTCTTGGTTTTCATGGTGGAATTTCCTCCAATAGATTTATTTTTTCATACTGTAGCAAAACTGCCAATCCAAGTCAACAGTTTCTAGGTCAATTTTTGTTAAGAAAGAGTCAAGTTTGCGAATCACACTTTCTCCCTTATTCCCGCGTGCCAGGTAACAGAAAGCCCTGAATTAACAAGGGTTGTACGTCAATTCATAGAGGCAAACCGCGCACCCTGGCAAGCAGAAAAAGACTTTTGACATGATTTGAAGTTCGTGCTAAGATCGGGAGCATTACTCCGCGTCGTCTCCCGCAAAAGGGATACCTCTCCACCACAACTCCCCACGATCATCAAATGGGGCGATCGCATTGCCATCACGAGAGACGGTAGCGGCATTTTCCCGTTGGACGGGAGCAGAGTTACGGGGTGTCAGTTTCTTGGTTTTCATGGTGGAATTTCCTCCAATAGATTTGTTTTTCACAGTATGGTAAAACTGCCAATCCAAGTCAACAGTTTCTAGGTCAATTTTTGTTAAGAAAGAGTCAAGTTTGCGAATCACACTTTCTCCCTTATTCCTAACAGAAAGCCCTGAATTAACAAGGGTTGTACGTCAATTCGTTGGGGCAAACCGCGCACCCTGGCAA
>NZ_JADBTZ010000145.1:0-3691 GCF_020245885.1 Microcystis sp. M165S2
AATTGTCGGGTTATTTCTCCCCAGCTTACATCAGATATTGCCTGAGATAACTTGGGGTTTTTGACCAGATTCTTGGCGGCTAAATTCTCAACCACAATCGTTTGGTTTTCACGAACTAATTGAGTGGTTAGCTTGTGTAAATGGTCTTTTCGGCTATCAGTAATTTGAGCGTGAATCCTGGCTACTTTGATTCTCGCTTTTTCTCGATTCTTTGAGCCTTTCTGTTTTCTAGAAAGATTTTTTGGGTCCTTTCGCAGTCTCTGATAATGCTTTTTAAAATGCTTGGGATTAGATACTTTGTCACCATCGCTGGTAATCACAAGGCTACTAATTCCTAAGTCAATTCCGATGGCTTTAGCAGATTTTGGTGATTTTACTCCTCTGATTATCCGTCATTATTGTCTTGACAGACCACTACTTATGGATAAAATTACTATTGCAGACGTTTTAAGCGTTCTTGGAGAATTTGGGCTTGTTTTTCGGCCTCTGCTAAAGCTTGCTTCGTTTTTTGGATTAAAGCTTCTGGAGCTTTTTCGACAAAGCTAGGTTTATTCATGCGATCGCTCAAACTCTTGATTTCCCCTTCTACCTTAGCTAAATTTTTCGCTAATTTCCCTGCCAATACCGATATATCAACTAATCCGGACAGGGGGATGAGGATTTCTACCGTAGCGACAACACCAGCGATCGCTTGATTGACTTCCTCGGTTAGTTTGGCCGTCAAAATTAAGTTTTCGATCTTAGCCAAGTCTTTTAAGTACACTTGTCCGCGTTGCAGAATAGCTAATTCTTGGCTGTTTTCTGTCTGTAAAATTGCTGTGATCGTTGCCCCCGGTTTAATCCCCGCTTCGGCGCGCAAATTACGCAACACCCGAATACTTTCAATTAATAACTCAAAAGTATTTTCTAAATCTATATCGATCAGAGAACTATCAGCTATGGGATAGGTTTGTAAAGCCAAAACTTGCTGATTTTCTTGGGTTAAATTATGCCAAATTTCTTCGGTAATATGGGGCATAAAGGGATGTAATAATTTTAATGTCCCTGCCAAGATAAAAGCCAAAGTTTGGCGGGCAGTGGCACAGGAAACCGATTCTTTATCCTTCCATAAACGAGTTTTTACTAACTCGATATACCAATCACAGAAATCGCGCCAGATAAATTCGTATAGACCTTTTGCCGCTTCTCCCATGCCATAATTTTCTAGATAATCTCTAGTTTTTTGCACTGTTTGATGATAACGAGATAAAATCCAGAGATCGGCTAATTCTAAATTTTCTAAAGCTGGTTCTCCCAATTCTTCTGGGGTTTTTCCCTCCAGATTCATCATCACAAAACGGGAAGCATTCCAAATTTTATTGGCAAAATTTCGGGCAGCTTCTACGGATTCCGATTCATCGGTTTTACGGTTATATTGCAGACTGATATCCTGTCCTGCTCCTGCCACTTCCCGAATTAAGGTATATCGTAAAGCATCGGTTCCGTATTTATCAATTAAAATTAAAGGATCGATGCCGTTATTGGCAGATTTAGACATCTTTTTGCCGTTTTCATCCCTAACTAAACCGTGAATATAGACATCTTTAAAGGGCATTTGTCCCGTAAAATAGCCGGCCATCATCGTCATTCTTGCCACCCAGAAAAAGATAATATCAAAACCGGTGACGAGGGTGGTGGTGGGATAATAGGTGTCTAGATCAAGGGTTTTTTCTGGCCATCCCATAGTCGAAAATGGCCACAATCCCGAGGAAAACCAAGTATCTAAAACATCGGGGTCCTGTTGAATAATTATATCCTCTCCATACTGTTGTTTGGCCTTGGCTAAAGCGGAGGTTTCATCCTCGGCAACGACGAAGGGAGTATGGTTAGTAATTTCGTTATTAGTTTCACTGATAATATACCAAGCGGGAATTTGATGACCCCACCACAGTTGTCGAGAAATACACCAATCTTTTAGCTTAACTAACCAATCGCGATAAACTTTTGTCCATCTTTCTGGCACAAAACGGGGCGAGTTTTCCTGATCTAAATAGGCTAAAGCTTTTGTGGCTAAAGGTTCAATTTTAACGAACCATTGGGTAGATAAAAGGGGTTCCACGGGAACTTTACCTCGATCGCTATAGGGGACGCTATGGCGATAGGCTTCAATCTTAACTAAAAAGCCGTCTTCATCGAGTTTTTTAACGACATTTTTGCGGGCAACAAAACGATCTTGACCCGCGAATATTCCGGCATTTTCGTTTAAACTGCCGTCTAAATTCATGATATTAATAAAGGGTAAATTATGGCGTTTACCCATCTCAAAATCCTTAGGATCGTGGGCCGGCGTAACTTTAACGCAACCAGTACCGAATTCGGGATCGACTAATTCATCGGCAATAATGGGGATTTCTCGCCCCATTATCGGTAAAGTGACGGTTTTGCCGATTAAATGGCGATAACGGGGATCTTGCGGGTTGACAGCTACACCAGTATCACCGAGCATGGTTTCGGGCCTTGTGGTGGCTACTTGAAGATAACCGCTACCATCGCTGAGAGGATAGCGAAAATACCAGAGATTTCCCTCAATTTCCTTGTTTTCCACCTCTAAATCGGAAACGGCCGACCGGGATTCGGGACACCAGTTAACTAAGTATTGACCGCGATAGATTAATCCGTCCTCATAAAGTTTAATAAAAGCAGTACGAACAGCATGGGAAAGTCCCTCATCCATGGTGAAACGTTCCCGCGTCCAATCGACGGATACCCCCAAGCGTCGCAGTTGATTAACAATGGTACTACCAGACTCCTCTTTCCATTGCCAAGCGCGTTCGAGGAATTTTTCCCTTCCTAGTTGGTAACGGTCGGTTTTTTCGGCTTTTAATTGGCGATCGAGTATAGCTTGTACTGCAATACTAGCGTGATCCGTACCGGGCAGCCAGAGGGTATTTTTGCCGGTCATCCGCTTGTAGCGAACAAGTGTATCAATCAAAGCACTCTCGAAAGCGTGACCCATGTGGAGACTACCGGTAACATTGGGAGGAGGGATGACTATACAGTAGGTTTCGCCGCCTTTTTCGGGGTTTGCCTTAAATATTTCTTGATTTTCCCAATATTGCTGCCATTTCGTTTCTGTGATCTTGGGATCGTATTGCTTCGATAGTTCCGAGGTCATGATGGGGGGATTCTACAATTCTTAGTTCTTTGTCAATTGTCCCACATTTGGGAGAGATCAAATTCCTATTTAGTTGCTGGCTAAAAAATTTTCAAGAGTCCTATTAAGATAGCTGTTATCTTTTGCTGGGGTAAATATGGCTAATGTCTCTCACCAGTATAATAATTGCTATAATCAATTGAGAGAGCGAATCAATAAATTATGACTATAGCAACAGATAAAATTACCTATAGCTTTGCCGAATATTTAGAACTAGAGGAAACGGCAGCCTATAAAAATGAGTATCAAGATGGAGAAATCGTACCGATGACAGGAGGCACTACCGATCATAATAAAATTGCTCTCAATTTTGCCGCTTATTTAAAATTTGTCCTCAAAGGACGGAAATATAATATTTTTATCGGTGATGTGAAATTATGGATAGCGCAATATCGTCAGGCAACCTATCCCGATGTGATGCTAATTGAGGGTGAACCGATTTATTATGAAACTGGCAAAACAACTGTCACCAATCCCAGATTAATAGTAGAAGTCCTC
>NZ_JADBTZ010000146.1:0-9148 GCF_020245885.1 Microcystis sp. M165S2
AAGGGATTAAGTAGCGTGGGGCGCACGCAAACTTTACACGCTTCGGGAGAGGTTCCCTCTTGGTTGGTTGGAGAAATCCTGCTTGCTAACGGAGACTCAATGAACGAAGAATCCCCGTCTCTTTAGAGCGGGGAGCGTCAAGGAATGTAATTAAAACGAGAAAGAATGCGGATCGAGCAATTGCAAGCCTTTTTAGCCGTAGCCGATACGGGCAATTTCGGTCAAGCGGCACGCCAGTGTGGAGTCACCCAATCGACTATCAGCCGCCAGATTCAATCCCTAGAAACCGATTTGGGCTTACCTCTTTTCCATCGTACCGCCCAAGCGAAGTTAACCATTGCCGGGGAGAAATTACTGCCCCGGGCGAAACGGATTTGTCAAGAATGGACGAATGTTCACGAGGAAATCACCGACCTACAGGCAGGAAAACAGCCAGAATTGTGCGTGGCTGCCATTCATTCCGTGTGCGCCCACTATTTACCGCCGATTTTGCCGAAATTTTGTGCTGAATACCCAGAAGTTCAGTTAAGAGTTACAGCCCTAGGCAGCGATCGCGCATTAAAAGTGCTGCGGGATGGTTTAGTAGATGTGGCGTTGGTAATGAATAATCGTTTTCTCACCTCTAGTCCGGAGATGGTGGTAGAAATGTTATACCAAGAAGCGATCGAAATTCTCATGGCCGCTAATCATCCCCTCGCCCAATACAAAGAAGTACCATGGTCAGAATTAATCCCCTATCCGCAAGTGGTTTTCAAAGACGGCTACGGAATGCAAAGATTAGTACAAGAATGGTTTTCCCGTCAGGATGCCCACCTGAAAACTGTCATGGAATTAAACACCCTCGATGCTTTTCGCGGTGTGGTGCGTCAGGGTAATATTATCGCTCTTCTGCCCCAATCTGCCCTGATGGAAGCCCGTAGCGATGCCACCCTCGCCATTCGTCCTCTTGCTTCCCCTAGTAGCGAAAATCCCCATCTTAACAATGGTAAATTTAGTCATCGTCTCACCCGTCAGGTAGTCCTTGTCACCACGAGCGATCGCCTACAGATACCACCGATCGCTCATTTTTGTCAATTAGTGCGGCAAATGAATCAAAGTGTGGTTAAAAGCTTAGAAAACCACCCCGTCCAGCCTTAGAAATCCCCATCAATCCCATTTACTCTTTATTTTCTTCCTTGAGATGAGTGATACTTTTCGAGAATTATTAAAAGTGATCGGTAGTGGCACCCATACGGGCAGAAATTTAACCCGTCCCGAAGCGGCAATGGCCACCAAGATGATGTTAACCCAAGAGGCAACCCCGGCCCAAATCGGTGCTTTTATGATTGCCCATCGCATTAAACGCCCCACCAGCGATGAGTTAGCGGGAATGCTTGATGCCTACGCCGAGCTTGGCCCGCAAATACCCCTAGAATCAGCCTCTTTTCAGCATCCGATCGCTATTTTTGGCAATCCCTACGATGGACGCTCTCGCACTGCCCCAGTTACTCCGATCACTACTTTAATCTTAGCGGCGGCGGGGGTTCCCGTAGTCCTGCACGGGGGCGATCAAATGCCGACTAAATACGGTATTTCCCTGAGGGAAATCTGGCAGCAATTAGGAGCAGATTTTAGTCAATTATCCTTAGCAGCAGTGAAAGACTGTTTAATCACCACAGGATTGACTTTTTTCTATATTCCGCGCCATTTTCCCCTAGTAGAGAATTTTGTTACCTATCGGGAGCAAATCGGTAAACGTCCGCCTATGGCCACGGTAGAGTTAATGTGGTCGCCTTTTGTGGGTAATATTCATCAGATATCGGGTTTTGTTCATCCCCCCACCGAAGATCGTTTTTGCGAAACTTTTGCCCTGAGAAATATCTCTCACTTCACCACCGTGAAAGGATTAGAGGGCAGTTGTGATTTAGCCTGTAATCGGACGGCGATTATTGGTCTGGGAAATCCCACCGATACCCCTTCCTTTCAGCGATTTTTCCTAAATCCTCGCGATTATGGCTTCTATACTTCGGATTATCCCCTCGAATCTTTAGAAATGCTCACCGCTAAATTAAAGGGTTTATTAGCCGGAGAAAATAATGAATTAACCGACGCGGCAATTTTTAACGGTGGTTTTTATCTTTGGCGCTGTGGAATTGCCCCAGATATCCCCACGGCTTTCCAGCAAGCACAACAATGTTTACAGTCGGGAAAAGCCCTGGCTAAACTGCAACAAATCTGTAATTATCTCCAAAATCACCGAATAGATGGGAATAGGACTGTAGGGGAAATTACCTAAAATATCGGATGAATGCCCCCGCTAGATTTTTCGACAAGATACTCACCTTTGCGGGGGATGAAATCCGACCAGAATACAAACTAACAAGCTACAAACTATCTGATGATCGACGTAAAATCAGATTTACTGACGGTTTTCAAGCAGGAGAATTTGATTTATGGTGTAGTCAAAAGACATTAGTTTATTATTCAGATCAACAGATTAGACGGGTAAGAGTTGTTAGACGTGCTGACGGTTATTATTGTCAGTTTTTGATTGACGTAGAACGGCGAGAATACCATAAACCAACGGGACAAATAACAGGAATTGACTTAGGGTTAAAGGAATTTTATACCGATGCCCAAGGCAATACTGTAGAGAATCCACGTTATTTAAGCAAGTCAGCACCTCGACCCTTCGACGTAGCTCAGGGTCAACGGTACTGTTGGGCAAACAGAAACCGACCCAAATGCCTTGGGAGAGTCCGGCCTCTGGATTCTTAATGGAGACATTGAGAATCTAAGCTGTCTCGTTGAACAAGGAATTTCCGATAAGTATCTAAGCACAATTAATTACACATCTAAGCCACTACTCCGTCAGACTTCTGATGTGATCAGTAAACAGTGAACTGAAAACTCAAATCCGATCCCTAATAACGCTCTTCTGGAACTTTCGGAAATACCTGACCGAATCCAGATTCTGAAACCCTCGGTTGACAAGCGAACGCTAACTTTTTTTCTAATAAAAACTCAAATTTCGGGTTTCTGTTAGTTAGCGATAGCTTGAAGGCTTACCCCATAAGAGAGCTAGAGTTTAGAGACTGTAAGACTTTTGCCAGACTCCCAGAAGAGCGTTAGTGATAGGTCAAGAATCCCCTGTCACAGCGTAGCTTGACGGTGGGAGTATGTCAATTGATTCAAATTAATTAACTCGCTGCCATAAACGTTGAATTTCTTTCCTCAGTTGTGCATCAGGAGGCTGGCTAAATTGTACAGAAGGATTGACCTGCACACCTGGAATATTCTGATTCCAGGGACTGTTGGGGACTGATTCTAAGTTTATGCCACTTATCACAGGGCGAAACCCGTAGCGGACGAATACTTCTTGTTGGGAAGGCTGTCTGAGAAAGGCGACAAACTCCCTGGCTGCTTTTCCTTGTCCCTCATTCACATCCCGCCGCGGGATCGCCGCCGTCGCTACTGTCTCAACAGTCGGGTCAAGATAGTAGATTTGGTAAGGTTTTCCCTGGGTAGTTTGGGCTTGGGACCAGCGATAGAGGGCGATACTTTCGTAGGTAGTCGCCACATCAGCGTCGTTGGGTCCGCGAGCAATAAATTCCCGCAAGAGAATGTCACTCGAAAGGGGCGGCTGATAGACGGAACGCTTAATCAGAGCAAACAAAGATTGAATTCCCGGCCCATTCAAGCTAGTACCAGCTAGGGGACTTCCGCCAAGATTAGACCCGGACCACAAACTTAAGGTTAACTGACCACTGTTGGAACGGCTAGGGTCTGTCATGACAAAATCGAAGCTTCCCCAGGTAGATTGTCCGCCGATAGCAGTCCAGTTACGCTTTTGCATGGCCCGTTCTACACTTTGCCATTGAAAGCGTCCCCCAGGGAAGATAACCTTTCCTCTCTCGGGCCAAGCGATACCCACCAGGAAGGTTTTGGCAATGGGTTGGGGCGGATCGTAGAAGGGATTGCTTTCTCCCTGTACCGCCAGGCGATCGCGCAATTCCTCTAAGATTTCGCCATTGGCTGGAATGAGGACAGTAGGTGTAAAGTCATGTTTCTGGTCGATGTAGTTATTAACTATGTCCTGAGAGCCTTGAAACTTGAGTTCTAAGTTAATGTTGGGATGAGATGCCTCGAATTGTAGCTCTAGGACTGCCAATGGTTCTTGAAGTTCCGTCCCACTGACGATGGTAAGGTTTTGCTGCACGCCAGGAAGAGGTGCATAAGCTAAAGCGAAAGCAATTAAGGCGATCGCAGCCGAAATTATTGCCCGTCTGCGTTTCGATTGAGGGCTGTTTCTCCTAGTGGGAGGCGTTAAGAGTCCTGGTTGCATGGCGAGTAATTCTTGAATGCGGTTGTTAGTGGGAGGATGGGTAGCAAATAAGCGATTGACAAGTTTACCCTTGAAGGGATTAATAATTAGAAGGGGAGCTAACGCTGGGTTTTCTTCTGTGGATATTGACTGCTGTTGGCTGTTATTTTCTAATCTTTCTAAGGCGTTAGCGAGGGCGCGAGGATTTCCGGTTAAACTTGCTGAACCTGCATCAGCAGCATACTCTCTCGTTCGAGATATGGCTAATTGAGTTAAGGTAGCCGTAAGGGGCGCAAGTAGCAAGGTAGGGAATAAGGCGGCTAGGCGGATGGGATTGGCGTTGCGGTAGTTAAACATGGCAAACATTCCCGTCATTCCTGTTTCCGTGAGGAGAGAAATTGCTACAGAAATAGTGACAGCAACTGTAGCAGTAAGGGTATCACCGTGTTTAATGTGGCTAAGTTCGTGGGCGATAACGGCTTCTAATTCGTCTTCAGGAAGCATTTGCATCAACCCTTCTGTAATGCAGACAACACCCCGTTGGGGATTCCTTCCAGTAGCAAAAGCATTAGGAGAAGAAGTAGGAATGATATACAGTTTAGGTTCTGGTAAATTTGCCCTGTAGCACAGCACTTCAACTATGGGTTTGAGTATAGCTTCTTCTTGAGAATTGGCAGGACGAACATCAAAAGCGGCTAAAACAACTTGGTCGGAATAGAACCAGAGACTAAAGTTAATTACAGCAGCAACAATTAAGCCAATAATAGCTCCAATTGTCCCGCCAATGAGTAGATAAGCCGTCAGAACTAAGATACTGCTTAATAACGCTAATAAAGCAACTGTTTTTAAGAAGTTCATTACTCGTCAATCTCCATTGTGGGGTTGATTTTTCCAGTTTAGTTGATTGATTAGTCAGTCTCAAGAAATGATAAAATCAATATTTTCTTGAAAGCAACTCAATTCTTCACTCAAATTTCTTAACTCTATAAGTTCTTCCGAATTAGTCAAGTCAGCCGTCCGCAATTTATTTTGTAATTGTTGCAGAACCCCAGCCGAGTCTTGAATCACAGTGTACAAGCTAGTTAATTTTGCTTGACGAGTATCTTGTCCTTGTTGTGCTAATTCAATATTCCGTTCTAAACTGGCTTGCAACTGTTCTAATTGTTGACGAGATACACCGGAACTCGAACGAATTTTACTTTTAACTTCCAAGAGTTGCTGTTGTAACTCATTGATTGACAATAAGGATTCACTTTCTGGCAAACGTTGAGCAATTTGTTCTATTTTTGGGGGAAGTTCAATAGCACTATCGCAAGCTTGCTGTACGGCGATTAATAAGTCCATTTGCACTGAACTGCTGCTTAATAATTGGTTAGCTTCTTGACGCAGAACTTCTGCCTTTCCTGCTAAACTTTGAGCCGAACCTTGAATAACTTGCAGTTCCTGTTGTAATTGTTGTTTGACCCGTTTCTCCCCATCTGGTTCTCTAGCTTTCAAGGCGGTTGCGCCGACTACAGTTACCGCCAATGCTGTTGGTAAAGTAACAGTATTAGATAATCCCAAAAAGCGAACACCAACAACTAAAACGATCCCGCCTGCTAAAACGGCTAAAGGGTAATAAAGAGGGTTAGCAATTTTCATTTTTAGTTAACCGTTGATGATTGATGGTTGATGATTTAGTAGATTAATTCAGGAATTAATCACAGTCTCTACATTTGGTTGACTTACAAATGCGCCTCGGAACTCCGAATTCCGCCCCGCGCTTGACTCGGCGGAATTCCGAATTCTTACTCATTACTTAAAACTCTACTTGCAAGTTTCCCATCACAGTTGATATAGTCGCTGGATCTCCTTGACGATAGTAACCGCCGTTAACTTCGGCAATTTTTTGCAAAGCCTGGGGATTAAATTCTCCTTCTTTCCCATAACCAATAGTAAAGAAAGCAATTCGCTGATCGGAAGAAAAGCCACTCTTTTGCAACTCTTGTTCCAACTGATCCAGATTAATTTGTGACCCCGAATCTTCTCCATCAGTTAAGATTAACACGGCATTAATAGTATCAGGGCGCAAATTTTGAGATAGCCAGTTGCGGGCATAGAGGGCGCTATCATAAAGTCTGGTCCCACCACCGGACTGCAGTTGGCCAATAAATTCAATGCCGAGATCTCGCCCCTGTGGAGTTCCTTCTATAATCACAGGTTCGTTAATAACTGAATTGAAACTAATTAGGGCAATTCTTTCCTTCGGTCCCAGGTTCTGAACGTAATTAAGTAAAGTATTCTTAACTGATGTCAGTTTTTGCCCTTCCATCGACCCAGAAGTATCAATTACTACTGCTACTTGCGACGGTTTCTTAGCATAATTTTGCCAGCTTTTAAGCATGGCTTCAACTACTTCTGGTTGGGGCGAACGGTAAGAGTCATAGGTGGGTTGAGGATTCACGCCAAATTCAGCAGAAAACTTGCTTCCCAAGGCTACTCCTGGAACACCCGGTCGCAGTCCCAAATCTGTGGCAATTTGTTGGGTTTCGGGCAAAAGAATGAATTCAATTACCTTTTCAGCAGCTTCTTTTTCTTGGTCACTTATCCAAGGCGCATTGGCTAAAATTGCCCGCATATTGGAACTGAAAGTAGCCTTGGGATAGACGGCTTGATAGCGCGTTTGATTGGAACCAGCTTGGCTGTTAGCAGCAATTACCAAAGACTCGTAAACTGAGGCTACCGAAGCCCAAAAGGGTCCGTTAGCGACCATAGATTGGGCAAGGGAAGCAGTAGAAGTACCATAGCGAGTGATTTTACTCTGGATCTGTTGAATTTGTCCCTGATATTTTTCTACGTCAGCTACAGTCAGATCTTCCGGGCGCTTACCTGCTACAGCAGCAAATTGGGCCACCAGGGTTTGTAAGCCAGAATTAGAACGGGTAGGCGCGGTGTGGACGTAAGTGATGGGGAGGGGTGGGGCGTTGGGATCGAGTTGGCGGTAGTTACCCAATTTAGCTAGGGCGACGAAGGGATCTTCTACTTTTTCTAAACCCTTGGCGAGGTCAGCGGTTGTCATGAAAACCATCGGACTGTAGGCGATCAGAGGTGAGTCGGTAATTTCCGGGATGTAATTTTGCCCAGGAAATAGCTTGTTCATCTGGTAGATGAGTTGACTCTGATAAATTTCGCCATCGACCGATAAAAGGGTGGGAAATTCGGGCGCATCGGCTTTGAGAGTTCCATTTTGGTATTGTTGGGCCAGCGAGAGAATCGTTTGGACCACATCGCCGCTTCCTTTAGCTTCGCAACTGAGGTAAAAGGCTTCACCGCCAGCGAGTTTGGGTTGGCTTTGGTTCAATTTCGTGGCTGCTTGCTGACAGAATTGGGCTAAGTCGCTTCCCACGAGAAATTTGACTTCAAGTCCCTGTTGTTTGGTTTGTTGGCTTCCTTGTTGCTGGAGTTGCTGTCCACAAGCGCCTAGAAATAGTAAGGTAAACAGGACGGTTAAGGGAGTAACTGAGGTTAAATAACGAGAAAAAAGAAGATTTTGGCGTTTAATCATGAGTCTTGACAGAGTAATAACCAATAAAGCACGAAGTTACTCGGATCAATGCAGATGGGATGAGAACATATTTACGACTATATCTTACATTCCCCACCCCTAACTGTTTACCAATGGTCCTGACTGAGCAATTTTTAGTTAAGGTAAAATTATGAAAAAGTAAATTTTAGCTTAAAATTAAAGGCATCTAGACCAAAAAAACGACCAGTTCTCTTGCCAGCAATGCCCTCAAAACTCAACATAAAAGTAAACTTTTAAGAACGATTTGACTGAATTGATACCGTTCAATATAGCGGTTCCTGATTGGATGAAGTACGGCAGATGCCTTACTGGATAAGCGTTACAGTCATCTGTATGTGCCTCACGCTAACGAGAACCGCTATATAAACTTAACAGACATCTCCATAATATTATATTAAGACCAAAAGTCTCTCTAGTTAAGGAATCTAACCGAATAAAAATGATTTTAATTGCCTCATATTTTTTCAGTAAAATTGAATTAGCAACGATAGATATACATTCCAGCTATTGAACTATTTGGTTGGTACACAAGACAAAGGTAAGCTGTGACTAGGTTGTAATTTTTGGAGATGTCTAAAGTGTAGGAATTAAAGAGGTAAACTCCACATGGCAGCTAAATTCGTCCCCGAACTTGAGGAAATCGTCGAAGGTCTTGGCATTCCAAGAATTGCTGCGATCGTGCTTCTGCCTGTTCTCGTTCCGGTGGTAGCAGGTGTTGGCAAGCCGTTAGCTAAGGCAGCCATCAAAGACGGCAGGGTCTTTCGATTTGCGGTTTCTCATGCCTTTGTTCTTAAGTCTCCTCGCGCTGCGGCAGGTGTTCTCTAATAGTCCGGGCTTGAAGACGGCCCCCTAGTATATCCTGGCTTGGTACGCCTTTGATAGTTTCCTAAAGCTGAATGACCAGGCGGAAAAGCCCTGGCTAAACTAGAACAAATCCGTAATTATCTGGAAAATCAGGAATAGATAGGAATAGGACTGTAGGGGAAATTACTTCTAAATCAATCATTAATTCGAGAAGTTGGGCCAAGAAGGTAAACCCCAGACTTGTTATAACTTCTAGGTTTAAAGATAAATACTTTTGAGAAAAAAAATTTCCCGACTGCATCATTTCCTCGCTCAAGTGGGAAAGCTATGACTACGTTGACACTCCTGGGCTTAAAGGCGTGAGGATTCTCGAAGCTCATCACAGCCCTTTCTGGTTTCCCTTACTTAGGTCTTACACGATTATGTCTGAACCGAACCTACTAGAATATCACTTGCTATCTAGTTATCCTTTTTCT
>NZ_JADBTZ010000147.1:0-5806 GCF_020245885.1 Microcystis sp. M165S2
AATCAAAAAGTACCAGGCATGGGAGTGATCAGGGGGAAAATTCAGGTACTTTTTCCCTGAAAATTAGGTAGTTGACCACCTGAAAATCGGTAAAACCCATCCCCCATCCCCCATCCCCCAACCCCCAACCCCCAACCCCCACCGAAAAACTTTTTCAGCAGACCCTAGTTAAGAGGAGTAGAAGCAAGAATCTCCCGTCACAGCGTAGCTTGACGGCGAGAGTGTCAAAATTCTAGTTTTTCTAATAGTTGATGTAATCTGGAGGGGTCTTGCAGATAAAGATAGCCGAACAGGGTTTCTAAACTGCTGGCCTGCTGATAGACTTGGGCTGTCAGACGACGGCGTTTTCCCGTGACCGCATTGCGTCCCCGGCGCAGAATTTCTTTTTCTTGGTCCGTCAGATAGGGCTGCAGTTGTTCTAAATCTAAAGCCTGTTGTTCGGCCCTGACTTTGCCCACCACCTGAGCGTGATAGTCTCCCAGACGCTGGGGCGGCAGTAAATAATAGGTGCGGATGTATAATTCATAAACAGCATCCCCTAGATAGGCCAGGGAAGCGGGCGATAATCGGTCAAGACCCTCTAGGAGTTGTGACCCCTCGCCACTTAGCTGTAAGCGAATTTTTTCGAGAGGAGATTCCACGATTTACGCTTTTTCCAGATATTTGATCGCAGCTTCTAGGGTGGGTTGCAGGGAAAAAAACTGCTCCAATCGCACCAGTTTTACGGTTTGAGTTACCCGCGCATTGGTAACAATTTGTAAACTGCCTCCTTCGGTTTTGGCCTTTTTCACCAATTTTACTAAAGCCCCTAAACCGGAGCTATCGATAAAATCAATCTGAGCGAGGCTAATAATCACATCCTTGGGACCTTGATCCACATAGCCTTCGATCACCTTACAAAAAGTCGGTTCGGAAAAGGCATCTAAAAGACCCGTCAAACGGAAAATTTGGTACTTATCTCTGACCTCACGCGTACCTCGCAAGCTGACGGTCAAGTTAATTGCTTCTGGAATAATCGCCTCCTAGCTCTAGAGCCGTAAAAATCAAAACCCTAGTATATCCTAAAAATTTACGACCGATCCTTTTTTGCTTCCCGCATTAAATCAACAAATTTGGCGAACAGATAATCGGCATCGTGGGGGCCGGGACTGGCTTCGGGGTGGTATTGTACCGAGAAAAAGGGCAAAGACTTGTGTTTTAAACCCGCTACGGTGCGATCATTGAGGTTGAGATGGGTAATCTCCACTTGCGGATTTAAAGAGGCTTCCTGCACCGCAAAACCGTGATTCTGACTGGTAATTTCCACCTGTTGCCGCAGTCCACAGGGTTGATTTAACCCGCGATGGCCAAATTTCAGTTTAAAGGTTTCTGCTCCTAGGGATAGCCCCAAAATTTGATGACCCATACAGATGCCAAAAGTGGGTTTTTCCCCTTGTAAAAGTTGCTTGGCTAGGGCAATACCTTCGGTGACAGCCGCCGGATCTCCCGGTCCGTTAGAAAAGAAAATACCATCGGGATTATATGCGGCGATTTTTTCCGGGGGAGTGTCGGCGGGAACCACGATCACCCGACAACCGTAGCTAGCTAAACGCCGGAGAATATTGCGTTTGATGCCAAAATCGATCGCCACCACCGTTAATGGTTCTTGATCACTATCAATTGGTGCAAATTCCCAGGCGGACGGGGTGGGAGTCGTCCATTCGTACACTTCCTTCGTGGTAACTTCTTTAACGAGATTTAACCCCGCCATACTGGGGGCTGCCTGCACCAGCCGCAGTAAATCGTGATAATCCAGTATTTCCGTAGAAATTGCCCCATTCATCGCCCCAACCGAGCGAATTTTGCGGGTCAAAGACCGGGTATCGATGCCATAGATGCCAATAACATGATGAGCGGCCAGATAATCCGGTAGGGATTGGGTAGAACGCCAATTACTGGGCCGGTGGCAGACATTTTTGGCGATCGCTCCTTTCACCTGGGGACGAATTGACTCCTCATCCTCGGGGTTAACCCCCGTATTTCCCAATTCCGGATAGGTAAAAGTGACGATTTGACCAGCATAACTGGGATCGGTGAGGACTTCCTGATAACCAGTCATCCCGGTGTTAAAGACAACTTCGCCGACGGTGGTTCCCTTGGATCCGAAGGAATAACCCTCGTAAACCGTACCATCGGCCAGAACTAATAAGGCTTTTTGACTAGCAGCACTTGATATCATCGTCAATTTTTTAATCTTGAGTAGTGGTGAGAAACAGAAGTCAAGGATAGACTAGAACAGGGACTAGAAAACGAATTGCTTAGTTTTAATTGGCTAGAGCGTTTTATGATTAAGAGTACATCCGCTCAAGGACAACAGTTTCCCCTGACTAGCCATCGGCAAGATCCTATCGCTTAAAAAATAACTATATAAGTAATATGAGTCCAAGAAAACTGACTGATGCCACGAAAAAAGAAATTCTTAAGCTTTATCGGGAAACGGAGGCCACCACTTCCACCTTAGCCGAGCGTTATGGCGTGAGTAGTTCTACGGTCAGTCGTTTTCTCAAAAATTCTTTTTCTAGCGAGGAATACGAGCAATTAATCCAGAAAAAACGCTTGGCCCGCAATCCTCGTGGCCTCGAGGAGGAGGGAGCAGCCGCGGATTTATCGGAAAAAGCGATCGAGGTGATTAGTTTTCGGGCAGCGCGCATCGAAGCTAAGGATGAGTGGGATTTTGAGCAACCGATCGCTTCTGTGGAACAATTAACCCTGTTAATGGATACCTCTTACCCGCCAGAAGCAGATAATTCGGAAGATACAGAAATTAATGGCGATAAGCCTCTAGAAAACGC
Source organism: Microcystis sp. M165S2 (assembly GCF_020245885.1). Lineage (NCBI taxonomy): Bacteria > Bacillati > Cyanobacteriota > Cyanophyceae > Chroococcales > Microcystaceae > Microcystis > Microcystis sp. M165S2. The sequence goes on from NZ_JADBTZ010000147.1 coordinate 2,832, forward strand.
TAATTTAAACGAGTTTTTCGTCGAAGCTATCGAGGAAGAGGAGGAGGAAGATGAGCTTGACGAGGATTGGGATGAAGAGGAGGATGAAGATGAAGACGAGGAGGAGGAGGAACTAGCGGGCAGCTATTTAGGCCCGACTATCGTTAAAACAGCCCAATTACAGATATTACCCCTATCGGCGGCGGCTTTTCCCAAAACCTGTTACTTGGTCATTGATCGCGCTGCCGAATTAATCACCCGTCCCCTCAAGGATTTTGCCGAATTGGGTAAGGTTCCCCCTCAGGAAATCCAGCAGCGCACCCTCCCCATCTTTGAAAGTCATCGCATCGCTCGTCGTTTCTCCAAGCGCAAGGAAAAAGTGATTAAAGTTCCCGACGGTCGCCTGATCGAAAAAGCTCACGCTCAACTGGAAGCTAAAGGGATCACCCGTCTGCTCATGGATGGTCGTATCTACGCTTTAGAGTAGGGAATTAGGGGATTAGCAGGGGTTGGGAAGTATTTTCAGTGAACAGTAATCAGTAATCAGTAATCAGTGAACCGAAAACTCACATCTGATAACTGATTACTGACTCAAGGCTGACGGATGAGGGCTAAAAAGCTGAATAATCGAGTTTGAACAATAGATAAGTTTTTTAACAAGAGTAGTTTCAGATACTGATTACCCGATGGACTGGGGTAGAATTGGGAAAACCAGTCAAACTGTTTTAGCCAAGCTATTTAACTATGATTAAAATTAACTTGCTGTTCGGGTTATCTTCTCTTAAAAAATCGATAAAAAACTTTACATAAACTCAAAAGAGAGTCTGATAACTAACTCAGCTTTTAGATGAGTTAGTTATCAGACGAAGTTTTTGGGTGCTTTTGTTGATTACTTCTTAACCACCATCTTAAAGTAGAAGAAGGGAGATGAAAGTTAATCAGTTACTAAGACTCTACGAACAAGGAGAGCGGGATTTTTTAGCCATTGACTTGATGAGTCTAGATCTACAACAAGTGACTCTAATCGCTGTCAATTTTGCTGCGGCCAATTTGTGCGGAACTAATTTGAGTCGCTCTTTTCTGACTAAATCAAATCTGCGGGGAGCGAGTTTGAATTGGGCGAATTTAACCTATGCCAAATTAAGTCAAGCGCAATTAGTGGAAGCGGACTTAACCAAAGCCAATCTCACCGGGGCCTTTATGGTACAGGCAAACCTGCGTAACTCGCGATTAAGTGGGGCGGATCTTTCCCAGGCTAATCTCCGGGGGGCGAATTTATGCGGGGCGAATTTATGCGGGGCGAATTTATACTTAGTTAATCTCCGGGAGGCAACCCTAGATAAAGTCAATCTCAATTGGGCTAATTTGCAGGAAGCGCGGTTAAGTGGGGCTAAATGTCGTCAGATTTCCGCAAGGGAAGCCAATTTTAGCGGCTCTTTTCTTAAAGAGGTGGACTTTCAGGGGGCCAATTTAGAAAGGGCTAATTTTAGCGAGGCACGTCTGACGGGTAGTGATTTACGCGGGGCCAATTTAGCGGGTGCTAATCTAGCGGGAGCGCGTTTACAAGAGGTAAATCTACAGGGAGCGGACTTGAGGGGTGCTAACTTGACGGGGACTTGTTTTGAGAGCGTCACCGGTTGGACAGAAACCGCCCAAGAAGATGATATTTTTCCCCTAGACTGGTTTCAGCCCCGTTTTGCCACTTAAAAGTCAATATATCTGCCGAAAGCCCCTCCTTTTCCTATCGATTAACGATTAGCTGGAGTGGTTAATCTTTGGTTAGGAATGGGGATTGGGGGAGCATTATTCGGCTCGTCCTCGAAGGGTAAAGCAGGGGGAGGAGGAGGAGTGGTAGCGGTGGGAGATGGTGCTGGAGATGGACTGGGATTAACGGCAGCGGGGGGATTGTTCGGGGTGACGACGGGTGCGGGAGAGCTAAAACCGAGGATATCTTTGCCAAAGGGAAAAACATTAGCCCAGCGTTGAATATTGGGATGGCCAAACCAATCTTGACGGGATACCTTGACCGAGAGGAGAGGTGCGATCGCCCCTGATTTTTCGGCCGTTATTAATAAATCAATTTTATTAATACCCTGTTGTTGATTAAAACGACTGATGATAGTTTTCTCTGCTAATTGCGATGCTCTAGTCAATAATCCTTCGTAGGATTCTCCCCGTTTAACTGTGATGGGAAGATTAACAGTGGATTGAGCAAAAACCACATCAACGGCGATAATTCCCGTCAGCAGCGTTAAAACAGTAATAGACTTGTACATAGGACAGACGGTTAAACAGGCACTCCCTGGCTAGGGTCGGGATCTTCCCTGTTAGAGTTCCCCGATCGCTTTCTTAAATTACCACGATCGATCTCTGGCCACAATTGAAAATTTTCCGGCAGCAAAATCGTCCTTGGCTCCTAGCAATAGGCAATAGGGGAATAATTGGGGCTGGCTGAATAAATCTAAAAACTTTGTTGGATAATATCTTTAGGCTTTTTTGCCATCAAAAAGTGCCAGCCATTGGAGTGATCAGAGGGGAAAATTCAGGGACTTTTTCCCTGAAAATTAGGCAATTGACCACCTGAAAATGGCTAAAACCCCACACCCGACACCCCACCTCCACGAAAAACTGTTTCAGCATAACCTAATTATATTTGGCTATATCGACCAGAGGGTTTTAACTATGACACAAACTAGCGAAACCGTTACCTATTCTCTCGAATCTGTCCTGACAAGGATCGAGAGTAAAATCGACAGTCTCCAAAGAGATGTTAATCAGAAAATTGACTCTCTCCAAAGAGATGTTAATCAAAAATTTGACAGTCTCCAAAGAGATGTGGATCAGAAAATCGACAATCTCCAAAGAGATATGGATCAAAAATTTGACAGTCTCCAAAAAGATGTTAATGATTTAAAGGTGGAAGTCACAGAAATCAAAGGAGATATTAAAACTCTTGATCAGAAAGTCGAAACAATGGATAAACGACTGGAAAAAGT
>NZ_JADBTZ010000148.1:0-6072 GCF_020245885.1 Microcystis sp. M165S2
ACTGAGGTCGGGAAATTTTCTGGACGATTAGGAAAACCATCTCTTAACTGTCGTAAAACTGATATTAATGTTTGGTCTTGTAAAGAGTCGATTTCATCTATAAATAATACTAAAGGTCGGTTTAAAGATTTTGCCCAACCTGTTAAAAAAGCCTTAATTCTATTTCCAGGTTCTTCCTGTTGCCATTGTTTAGCAGCTGGTTGTAATTCGGTCGGTAAACTATCCTCAATTTTATTATACCAAGTTCCTAAAATTGCTAATTCTGCGGCAGCAGGATCATGATTAAATGCACTTCCTACTTCCACTGACACCATGACTGCTGCATAATTTCCTGTATTAGTAAGTTGTTGTGCTAGAGCTAACATTGCGGTGGTTTTCCCTGTTTGTCGTGGTGCGTGAAGGACAAAGTAACTACGTTGTTGAATTAGCTCCTCTAAATCTGGTAATCGTACTGTGGGAGAGAGCATATAGTGGATATCGTCTTTACAGGGACCTGCAATATTAAACCAGCGAGTCATAGAATTTTATTATTTAGTGGACATTTTAATTTTAGATGATTTTGGTGGGGTTTTTGATAGCAGGAAGGAAGAGGTGATGATCGGCAATACTTTGTTATGCTTGATTATGAGCAATTATTGTTATATAGGGGAATAGTACGCTGATTTTACGTTTGCTAATAGGTAGTGATTTTATTGTCGTGGTGATAGCTCAAACCTTGCTAATTGGGCATTATAGTCATGGATAAAGTACCAGATAGCCCATAGGTGATTCTCCACATTAGACTACCACTACTATCGAATCACTACCCAGAATCATATATGGGCTGTTCAGCAACAAAGTGGCATTTAATATAAAAGACCTTGATTGTTGATAGCTTACTGGTATAATGTTGGAGCGCACTGGTATTGTTAACTTCCATGACCATCGTTACCGAAACCCGATCGAACTGTGGTGACAGGATATCAGTTGATGATCAAAATTGAAAATCTTAAGCTAATTGTTAAAAATTATGGCCGCTGAAATTATTTGTGTAGGAACGGAATTATTATTAGGGGATATAGTTAATACTAACGCCCAATATTTAGCCCTAGAATTGGCAAAATTAGGCATTCCCCATTATTATCAAACGGTGGTGGGGGATAATGTAGAAAGACTGAAAAAAGCGATCGCTATTGCCCTAGAACGTTCCTCAATTTTAATTTTTACCGGCGGACTCGGACCTACTCCCGACGATTTAACCACAGAAACAATCGCCGATTTTTTCCAAACGTCCCTCAGAGAAGATCAGGAGATTTTAGCAGAAATCGAGGCTAAATTTACGAGTTTAGGGCGAGAAATGCCTCCTAGTAACAGTAAACAGGCTTTAATACCCATGGGAGCCGATTTTTTGCCAAATCCCACCGGAACCGCCCCCGGCATGATCTGGCAACCAGAGACTAACGTAACTATTCTCACTTTCCCCGGAGTACCCTCAGAAATGAAGAGAATGTGGGTAGAAACGGCGATTCCTTACCTAGAAAGTCAAGGATGGGGCAAAGAGAGGATTTATAGTCGTTACCTCAAATTTCGCGGTATCGGTGAGTCAGCTTTAGCGGAAAAAGTTGCCCATTTATTTGATCTGACTAATCCCACCGTTGCCCCCTATGCTAGTTTAGGCGAAGTGCGTTTGCGAATTGCGACCAAAGCCCCTTCTTTAGAGGCTGCTTTGCAGGTAATTGAACCGGTAGCGACGGAAATTAAGGAAATCGCCGGATTAGATTATTTTGGTGCTGATAACGAAACTTTGCCCTCGGTAGTGGGGGAACTTTTGCGGCAGCAAAAACAAACTTTGAGTGTGGCAGAATCCTGTACTGGAGGGGGATTAGGGGAAATTATCACCCAAATCGCCGGCAGTTCCGATTATTTTGGGGGTGGGGTTATTTCCTACGATAATCGGGTAAAAGTTGCCCTCTTAGACGTAAATGAAGGGGATTTAAATAATTTCGGGGCTGTAAGCGAGATTGTCGCCCAACAGATGGTCCTAGGGGTGCAAAAACGCCTCGCTACGGATTGGGGGATCAGTATCACGGGTATTGCCGGACCAGGAGGAGGCAGCGAGACAAAACCCGTGGGCCTAGTTTATATCGGTTTAGCCAGTCCTGAGGGAAAAGTGACTGTATCAGAGCATCGTTTCGGAGAAAATCGAGATCGCTTGACCATTCGCCAGATTAGTGCCTATACCGCCCTCGATCGCCTACGCCGGAATTTATTAATAATGTCTTAAAAAAGAATTGCCAAGAATATATACTCAGACTAAAAACTTATGTTAAGCTTAATATAAATACAAGATATAGATTCCCCCGTTCGTCAGATTTAACAGCCAAACGATGAAAATTAGTTAAAATTCTCTAGAATCAAGCTTTTGCGTGGCTGTTGCGGGGATCAATCGACGAAAACTCATAGCTAGTATCTCAAAGGAGCCATTTGGTCAATGGACTATTTAGATGAAGTGATAGACAAGTTGAGAGAATGGGCGCGCAAACTGATCGAGAGTGTTTTTGGTCCGGAACCCGAACCCGAACCCGAACTAATCCCGATCCCCGTGCGCGATCACAGTCGATAAAGCCACCGGTAAAACAGAATATTGCGATAATATCAGTGCAAACTTACTATGAGTCTGCACTTGATTTTTAGGTGAAGCAAAGCCTAGCTTAATTTGGTGACGATTTGATTATTTAGTAACAATTCTTGACTGAGTAAATCTTCCACATTAATCCGCAGAAAACACTGATCATCAATCCAGAACTGCACTTTAATGCGATCTTTACCCCGAAAACCTAAAGGATCTAGTTTAGCGATCGATCGGGCCCCCTCGCGATCATTTAAGGTTTGGACGCTAGTTTCTCCATTACCGAGGGAACGAGTAATTAATTTATCACCATCAAAATAGACCTCCATTGCCCCCCTTTCCGTGCCTAATTCGCCGATAATTAATTCAATGCTGGGTTGATTGTCCACGGAAGCACCTAGGACTAATTCCACGGGTTTTTCCATAGGATAGGGTTGTCCAGAGTTAATAATCGGATGCCAAGCGTGGGCATTTTTGCGACGATTCCAGTAACGAATGCCGTAGCTATGATAGAGAAAATCTTTGACTTGATAACCTTGGGCTAATTGTAACGCTCCCAAAGCGATCGCTTCAAAGGGTCGATCCTCTTTAATTTTACTACTATCAAAATATTGTCGCACCCAATCTTTTACCGCCGGAATTTGTACGGTTCCCCCGACTAATAACACCGCATCGATATCGCTAACTTCAACTCCATTGCGTCTTCCCTGTTGCAAAACTCCCGTCATTAAATCATCTAATTGATTAAAAAAGTTTTGTTGTTGGAGAATATCGGTCAATTGTTCTCGATCCAAGCTTAACTCGTAACTCTCGAAATTTTCCTCATCAAAATATACCTCCTCGGCGGTTAATTGGGAAGAAAGTTTAATTTTTAATCTTTCTGCTAGACGAGTAGTCAGGGAAGTTTTCGCTAAAGATTGCTTTTGGGCAAAATAATCGACAATCCAATCGTCGATATCTGACCCCCCTAAATTTGTCCCCGCCTTGGCTAAAACTCTCGCTAGTTTAGTTTTTTGGGCAGAATTATTGCCTAAAAGTTTTTCTCCCCACTTGAGAATAAAACCTTGATTTTTTTGAGGATTATCTAAATCTAATTGTACCAAAGAAAGATCGAGGGTGCCACCGCCAAAATCTACCACTAAAATCACTTGATCCCCAGTAGTTCCATAACCCAAAGCGGCGGCCGTGGGTTCATCAATTAGTCGAATTTGTTCGATTTCCCACCCCTGACAAACATTGCTTAACCAATTGCGGTAACTTTCAAAACTATCGACGGGGACGGTTAAAACTAGAGATTGGGGGGTTTCCGGGGTGGTGTTTTTTAAGTGGTCGATGATGCTATCAAGAAACCATTGACCAACCCCCTCGAAACTGAGGACAGTTTCCTCTAATTCTGGTAAAAATCCTTGAATTTTTGCCCCGATACCTCGTTTAAAGCGACGAAAAAAACGCGGATCTCGATCGATATCTAAACCCCGATCCCGTACCGCTTGACCAGCAATTACTTGCAGGGGATTGGCTGATTTAATATAGAGTAAACTGGGAATTAGGGGCGGATTGTCGGCTATTTGTTGGGATAACTCCGATAATTTGACGGTTTCTGCCCTATTTGTCGCCCCATTCCAACGAGTAATGACGGTATTACTGGTTCCGAAATCAATAGCGTAGAACACGATCGATGGTTTTTAGGTAAATTTAGTTAATTATTCGCTATTGTAACCTGTTATTTACAGCAAACCGCCCGATCGAGGTGGAAGCTTCCGAAAAACCTGGGGAATTTGGTCAGCGCAAGCTAAAGAAGTCTGAGCAAAAACTTGACAAATAATCTTTAATAGTATATATGAGTTGCACCTGATCAAAGGATTATGTTAGCAGTTACTACCTCACCCGAAACCCTCTCCTTAGAAATTCCTAGCGCGATCGCTCTCTCGATCACCCTTGAACAGTTTGAAGCCATTGCTATGGTCAACCGTGACTTAAAATTAGAACGTACAGCCCAAGGAGAATTAATCGTGAATCCCCCGACAGGTGGCGAATCAGGACAGCGAAATTTTCGTATAACAGGACAATTGTTTCGCTGGTGCGAAGAAAATGAAGCTTTAGGAGTCGGGTTTGACTCTTCCACTGGATTTATACTGCCAAATGGGGCGATTCGTTCTCCCGATCTATCTTGGGTGAGTCGAGAACGCTGGGAATCTTTAACCCCTAAGCAGAAAAAAGGATTTATTCCCCTCTGTCCCGATTTTGTGGTCGAATTGCGGTCTGAATCTGATAGTCTTGACAAATTACAGAAAAAACTGCTCGAATATAGGGAAAATGGGGCAAGGTTAGGCTGGTTAATCGATCCCCAGAATCGGCAAGTTGAAATTTATCGTCAAGGAAAGGAAGTGGAGATATTAGAAAATCCCACTGATTTATCGGGTGAAGATGTTTTACCCAATTTTAGCTTAAATTTAAAGCTCTGATGTTTTCAGGAGTAATCCTAGTATATTAGACTTCTGGCAGAAGTCAGGCAATAGGCAACAGGCAAGAGGCAACAGTGGTAAGAATCGCCGATTGCTCTATCATATTTTTAGGTCATCATCAAATGAGCATCGAAAAGTCTTTAGTCTCGTCAGGTAAAAGTCTTTATCAAGAAGATTTCTATGGATGGTTACAAGAAACCGCTAACTTGCTCAAAGAACATCGTTTTGAAAAATTAGACTTAGAAAATTTAATCGAAGAAATTGAAACGATGGGAAGGAGTGAAAAACGAGAACTAGAAAGTCCCTTAACCGTCATTGCCGAACATCTGCTTAAATTGACTTACTGGCTAACTGAAAAGGAAACAAATGTTCAGGGGTGGCGCAGCACAGTTGTTGAACAACGCAGACAAGTTCAACGCTTATTAAAAGAGAGTCCAAGTCTGAGAAGATTGATTCCTGAAATCTGGATAGATTGTTACCAAGCAGCCAGAGAGGATACTGTCAGAAAGTATCAACTTGCTGCTGATTTATTCCCGATTGAATCACCCTTCACCCTTGAAGAAATCCTTGATTATGACTATCTTCCTTAAAACTGAAGTTTGGTATTTTGTCTATGAATACAATGCCTAACAAAGCAAAGCCTTAAGCGGCAATCAGTACTTCTGAATCACTCCCTAAATTAAATTGGCTTACCAAATCAAAGTAAGGTTTAAACTAAATTCTGGCAGAATATTTTCCCCCGATAAACTCTCTGGATTGGTTAAAATTTCTACTGCCTGTCCTTGACGATAAATTTCCACTTCTCTAGTTTTTCTATTGATTAACCAACCTAAACGAGTCCCATTATCTAAATATTCTTGCATTTTTTTCCTAGCAGTTTCTATGTTGTCACTAGGAGACATTAATTCAATGACAAAATCGGGAGATAGAGGTAAAAATCTTTCCTTTTGTTGTGGGGTTAAAGCTTGCCATTTTTCTAAAGGTATCCAAGCAGCATCG
>NZ_JADBTZ010000149.1:0-37169 GCF_020245885.1 Microcystis sp. M165S2
CGAAGGTTACATGATATCAGCCAGACTTGGAAACTATCTCATCAAATTAGTCCCCCCATAGAACCCCCTTGAGCCATCTTGCACACTTTTCTCTTTTTGTCAAATTTTATGTTAAGAAAGATGTGACTAATGGATAGCTTAATAAGGGGGGTGGCGTTAGCCGGGGGGATCTCAAAAAAACTTAAATTCTCCTTTTTAGCAAACTGAATAAACGCCTCAGCGATACCATCTTCTGTTAATCCATCATGGTTAAATAGATCATGATCCACAATCCAATGATTATGTTCATCTAATAGCAAATCCCCTGAACCATCCGTCTTTTTAACATAAACTTTTTCCCCTGAATTATCCTTACCTGACTTCTGCATCGTCGCAAAAAAGATATTATAATCATCCTGACGAGGACAAAGCGCACCTATTTTGGGATTATCATTCCATTTTTGCACCAATAACACCGAGGTTTTTGTTCCTGTATGGGGTTTAAAAGTATTACCACTTAACCCCACCACTGCTAAAATTCGACATCTTTCGGCAATAAAATCCCGAATATTCTTATCAGAAGAATTATTAAAGCGTCCTTGGGGTAAAACTATCGCCATTCTTCCCCCCGGTTTCAAAAAGTCTAGATTGCGCTCAATAAATAAAATATCGCGTCCTACCTTAGTTTCCCATTTACCGTTAGACTTTTTTGCTAAGTCATAACGAGCAATCATGCGCGGTTCTTTGATATCACCCGCAAAAGGTGGATTTGCCATCAAAATATCGAATTGAAACTCCCTATAGTCTGGACTTCCCTTTGGACGCAGTTTTTTCAAGCGTCTGAAACCTTCATGATAAACATCATCCCATTCTTCCTGTTGCGTCACCTCATCCCATAATTCATAATCTAGAGTGTTTAAATGTAGTACATTGGTTTGTCCGTCTCCAGCAATCAGATTGAGGGTTCGTGCTACCCTTACCGCTTTTTCATCAAAATCAATAGCAAACACCTTTTCTTCCACATATTCCTTACAACGGGGTGGCTTTTCTTCCAATGAAAATAAATGACTTGCTTCTAATCCCTCATCCTCTAAAATCTGCCGCCAAACATGAAAGATTGTATGTACTGGAAACCCCGAGGAACCGGCTGCGGTATCAATCATATATTCATCTTCTTGGGGGTTAAGCATTTTTACACACATATCAATCACATAACGAGGGGTGAAAAACTGTCCTTTTTCCCCTTTACTGCTTTGATTGATTAAATACTCAAATGCTTCATCAATTACATCCAAATTGGAGTTAAATAGCTTCACATTCTCTAAGGATGACACACAAACCGATAAGTGAGAAGGTGTCAGACTAATCTTGGCATCCTCACTAAATACCCCTGGCCATTTTTTCTTAGCTTTGTCAAAAAGATCCTGAATTTTCGTTTTTAATGCGCTTTCTGTTTGTCCTGTATTACGAAACTCCAGAGAACGAGTAGAACGTCGATTACCCTGTCCAGAATACCATTCATCGTAGAGCTTGGCAAAAATCAGCTTAAATAATTCCTCAAAAACATCTACCCCGGCATTTGCTAATACCTCATCTTCCATTTCTTCGATTAGCGTTTTCAGAGATTTATTTTCTTTGACTAACTTATCATTGGCGATTAAATCATCTAAAGTAAACTTAATCTGGAGAATATCTGCTAGGGTTTGATTAGAGTTAGGGATATCTGGAATATCTTCAAAATAATTGGGATCTTTGCGTTGATAATAGGAAATCTGATCGCCGTTTGTCCAGACAGCCATCGGCGAACCTGTGCCGTTACAATAGGAACGTAGTTGTGCTTTCCCTTCCTTGAGCTTGGGTTTTTTTACCTCTACCAAAATATAAACTGTGTTCAGGCGATCTTTGTCCATCACCGCAATATCTGCTCGTTTTACCTCCCTGCCAAAATTCACCCCATACTCCACCTGAATGCGACTGAGAGGATAATGTAAGCGATCGCTTAAAACCCTTAAATATAATTGTCTAATCGCTTCTTCTGGGGTAAGTTTAATCTCTTTTTTCCGTACTAAGCAAATTGTATAAGGAGCTTCCCCATTTTTTGTCTTTTTAAGCGTAATTGTCTGCTCTAATTGCTCAACTTCCGTCGGCGTAAACTGGGACAACTTATAACTTGAGTCTTTGAGAATATCAGCTAATTTCATAATTTAAAGATGATAGAGATAAATAAAAATTTTTATACCAAGCATTGAAAGAAATCCCAGCCTTGACAAATTTAGTGAGTTAATCTATTGATGGGAGAATTTTCCGTGTACAAGCCAGTAGGCATGACTTGAAATCATTGTATTCTTGGCTAAGTAGCTGGTTATAATTATAATTAAAAATTGATTTTAGGTTCGATCCCCCCTGCCCCCCTTGATAAGGGGGGTGCCGATAGGCGGGGGGATCCCCCCTGCCCCCCTTGATAAGGGGGGTGCCGATAGGCGGGGGGAGCCTCCCTTAATCCCCCCTTGATAAAGGGGGATGTTTGATAATTTTTAACGCCTACCTACTTATTAACTTAAGTTAAAGGTAGATGGGGACTTAATTTTCCATTGGATCGAATTTTTTAAGATTCTTTCGATGTTTGCGGTTTCTCATCTGGGCAAAAGCGAGAAAACAGCGATCGCCTTTGGGGCAGCTTTGCTGTGGCAATTGTCCGTGACTCAATATCTGTAATAATCTAATAAAGCCCTTGTAAACCTTCTTTAAGCTCTGGGTTTTCGTCTTGATCGAGATGCACAAAATCGCCCTTAGATGAGAATTAGTTTACAAAAATTTACATTTGGAGATAAGGAGCAATGAGTCAAGTTTCCGGTACAGATGTTCCCGATTTGGGTCGTCGTCAATTTATGAACCTGTTGACCTTTGGTACAATTACCGGAGTAGCAGCGGGCGCTTTGTATCCGATTGTTAAGTATTTTATTCCCCCCTCGGCCGGTGGTACGGGTGGCGGTGTCACCGCTAAAGATGCCCTAGGCAATGATGTGATTGTCAGTCAATTTCTGGGCAGCCATAACCCTGGCGATCGCACCTTAGCCCAAGGTTTAAAAGGCGACCCCACCTATTTAGTCGTCCAAGAAGACAAAACCCTGGCCAACTACGGAATTAACGCCGTCTGCACCCACTTAGGTTGTGTGGTGCCATGGAATGCCAGCGAAGAAAAATTCATGTGTCCTTGCCACGGTTCCCAGTACAATGCCGAAGGAAAAGTAGTTCGCGGTCCAGCGCCTCTATCCTTAGCCCTCGCCCATGCCAACGTCACCGATAATGATAAAGTCGTCTTCTCCACTTGGACGGAAACCGACTTCCGCAATGGCGAAGAACCCTGGTGGTCCTAGATTATTCAATGTGACGAGATTTTGGAATTTTTAACCGATAGAGATGAGAACATTCAACTTTTTAAGTTTCCCGCAAGTCCACAGACAGGCCCTAGTGAAAGCTGTCCTCGTGGCGATCGCTACCGTTTCCCTACTCCTAACCAGCGATGTCATTAACCCCCAATCTGCCCAAGCATATCCTTTTTGGGCGCAACAAACCGCCCCGGAAACCCCCAGAGAAGCAACCGGTCGGATTGTTTGCGCTAACTGCCATTTAGCCCAAAAACCCGCCGAAATTGAAATCCCTCACTCGGTATTACCCGATAGCGTCTTTGAAGCAGTAGTAAAAATCCCCTACGATCCCGCCAGTCAACAGGTGTTAGGAGACGGATCGAAGGGGGGTTTAAACGTGGGTGCAGTCTTAATGCTACCGGATGGTTTTAAAATCGCGCCCCCCGATCGCATTCCCGAAGAAATGCAGGAAAAACTCGGTGGAGTCTATTTCCAATCCTACAAAGAAGGTCAAGATAACGTGGTTATCGTCGGTCCTTTACCCGGTGATCAATACAAAGAAATCGTTTTCCCCGTCCTGGCCCCCGATCCTAGCCAAAATAAGAGTATTCACTTCGGTAAATATGCTGTGCATTTAGGGGCCAATCGTGGTCGCGGTCAAGTGTACCCCACCGGTGAACCCAGCAATAATAACGCCTTCAAAGCTTCTACCGCAGGTACAATTAGCCAGATCAGCAAAACCGAAGCCGGTGGTTATGAAGTCACCATCACTTCCCAAGCAGGCCCCGTGGTGGAAAATATTCCCGCAGGTCCTGAGTTAATCGTCTCGGAAGGTCAAGCGATCGAAGTGGGACAATTTTTAACCAGTAACCCCAATGTCGGCGGTTTTGGTCAAAAAGATACGGAAGTTGTCCTGCAAAATCCCGGCCGGATCAAAGGATTAGTTTTATTCCTCGGTGGCATTATGTTATGCCAAATCCTCTTAGTTATTAAGAAAAAACAAGTGGAACAAGTACAAGCGGCCGAAATGAATTTCTAATCGCAATATTTCGGTTATTTTTGCTAGAAAGCGGGTTATTTGCCCGCTTTTTAGCTTTGAGTCAGGAAAATGCTCACCGCTCACTGCCGTCTGATACAATCGGTTCAGCTTAACCGATAAGTGTCAATTTTTATGAATCAGTCGCTTGTTCCAGTCATTCTCGCTGGTGGTAAAGGGGAACGTTTTTGGCCTCTCAGTCGTCTAGCGCGTCCGAAACAGTTTCTCTGTCTTGATGGTAGTGGTCGCAGTCTTTTACAAGCAACGGCCGATCGTCTATTATCTTTAGGGGCAGGTTGGGAAAATCTCTGGGTAATTACCGCTAGTGCGATCGCTGATGGTGTCCGCGAACAACTGCCTGATTTACCAGAGAGTAACCTATTGGTGGAACCGGTGGGCAAGGATACGGCCCCGGCTGTGACTTGGGCCACCTTAGAAGTGACAAAACGTTATGGTAAGGAAGTGGTGATCGGTTTTTTTCCTGCCGATCATTATATTGGTGATCAAGAGGCTTATATTAACACTTTAAAAGCGGCCGTAGAAGTGGCCGTCAGCCAAAAAGCGATCGTTACTTTAGGGATTAAACCCGATTATCCCTCCACCGGTTACGGTTATATCGAACAGGGAGAAAATCAGGGCGAATTTAATGGCCTACCCGTCTATAAAGTGAGTCGTTTTACGGAAAAACCCGATCGCACCACGGCCGAAAAATTCCTGGAAACGGGACTTTTTAGCTGGAATAGCGGAATGTTTATCTTTCAGGGACAAGTGGTTTTAGAGGAGCTAAAAACCCACGCTAATAATATTCTACAACCTCTGATCGATCGGGGCATCGCTGCCTATGAGGATTTAGAGAAAAAAAGTATTGATTATGCTTTGATGGAAAAAACCCAACTCGCTTACGTTTTACCCGCTAATTTCGGTTGGGATGATCTGGGAGATTGGAATTCTCTGGAAAGATTACTAGAAGCAAAGGGCAAAAATATTGAACTGGCCAATCATGTCGGTTTGGATACGGAAGGGGCTATTATCTATGCTAGTGATGAGGAGGAAGCGATCGTTACTATTGGTTTAAAAGATCTGGTAATTGTTCGCGACGGTAAAGCGACTCTCGTTGTCCACAAAGATCGTACCCAAGATATTAAACAAGTTCTCAAGCAATTACAAACCGATCCCAAATTAGAGAAATTGTTATAGGATCGATAAGTACCTAAGCAAAATTAATTACACATCTAAGCCATCAGCTTTTTCAGTAATCAGTGCTCAGTAACCAGTAATCAGTGAAAAGACAGTAGGAAACTTTTAAGTAGATGGGTGGAATTAAATATAAGATGAACGTAGGTTGGGTTGAAGTATGAAACCCAACGTCTGCATGGGTTACGAAGTGCGCTAACCCATCCTACAAATAATTGTGCCTCCCTACTTATTTAATACTGCTCACTTAAAACTCAAATCTGATAACTTACCCACTGATAACTGATAACTGATCACTGATAACTGATAACTTACCCACTGATAACTGATCACTGATCACTGATAATACCGTGTTCTCACTCCCCCAAACCAGTCAAAGACAAAAAGAAATCCTTGAGATAGTTCTCGGCAACGGTTGGGACTATATGCGCGGGGTTTTAACCTTAGGAAAAACAGAAAATCCCCAGATTCCCACCCCAGAAGTTCTCAAAAAAATCCTCGTGGAATTGGGGCCTTTTTATGTCAAATTGGGACAGTTACTTAGTACCCGTCCCGATCTGCTACCTGCTAATTATATCGAGGCTTTAACTGCCCTACAAGCGCAAGTTCCTCCCGTTGCTTGGACAGATATAGAAATAGTCATCACTGAACAGTTAGCAAAACCGATCGAACAGGTATTTAAGTATATTAATCCCCAACCGATCGCCGCGGGATCGATCGGGCAAATTCATCGGGCAACTTTATTATCCGGGGAGGAAGTCGCGATTAAAGTCTTGCGTCCGGGGATCGAAAAAATTGTCGCCCAAGATAGTGCCTTAATTAAGGGAATTGCTGATTTAGTTGCCCTGACAGAATTTGGTCAAAGTTACGACGTTGTTAACTTAGCAGAGGAGTTTATTAAAGCAGTCAATGCGGAATTAGATTTCACCCAAGAAGGTCATTATACTGACCAATTACGCTATAATTTAACCCAGAGTCGGTGGTCAGAACCCAAACAGTTAGTTATTCCTAAAATTTATTGGCACTTAACTAATTCTCGGCTATTAGTGTTAGAATGGTTGGAAGGAAAACAAATTTTAGAGGCTGATGTTTCTAGACCAGTAACCGAGCAAGCAATTTCCCAAAGAAAAAGCGAAATAACTAGAATTTTGTTTCGGTCATTTTTTCAACAAATTTATATTGATGGCTTCTTTCATGCCGATCCTCACCCGGGTAATATCTTCTATCTTGACGATGGTAGAGTGGCTTTAATTGACTGTGGTATGGTGGGCAGATTAGATCCGCAAACTCAACAAATTTTAACAGAATTGTTATTGGCAATTGTTGACTTAGATGCCAAAAGATGCAGTCAACTAACTATTAAACTATCCGAGTCAGTGGTGCCGATTACTTTAGTACAATTAGAGGTGGATTATGAGCGGATGTTGCGAAAATACTATAACCTCAATTTAAATCAAATTAACTTTAGTGAGGTGGTTTATGAACTTTTGCAAATTGCCCGTCGCAATAGAATTAAACTTCCGGGTAATTTAGGTTTATTTGCCAAAAGTCTCGCTAATCTAGAAGGAACTGCCCGAAAATTTAATCCTGATATTAATATCCTAGAAGAAGTCAAACCGCTATTAACTAATATTTTTGAACAACAGTTAATC
The DNA here is from genome assembly GCF_020245885.1 of Microcystis sp. M165S2. Lineage (NCBI taxonomy): Bacteria > Bacillati > Cyanobacteriota > Cyanophyceae > Chroococcales > Microcystaceae > Microcystis > Microcystis sp. M165S2. The sequence continues at coordinate 7,230 of NZ_JADBTZ010000149.1, forward strand.
GGTAGCACTCCCCTACAAACTGCCCTAAGAACAGTTTTAGACTTGAAATCTTTTTCCCTGAAATCTCCCCGTCAAATCGAAGTTTTACTAGACGGTTTAACCTCGGAAACTTTAAATGTTAATCTGAAAATTCGCGACCTAGATAATCTCCGTCGCAGTTTAGATAATTCCGCCAATCGACTAGCTTTTAGTGTGATTATTGGTTCCTTAATTATCGGGGCCGCCATTGTCACAGCCAGCGCCCAATCTCGGCAATTAACTATTATTAGTACCGTATTATTTGCTACAGCTAGTTTTATCGGTTTATGGTTAGTTGTCGGTATCCTGCGATCGGGGAGATTGCGCTAGAAATTATCGCGATTAAATTAAGATTTGTTGTTGTAAAAATTTCGCCCACTGACTAGCCAATTCAACTTCAGTAAAGGGAATTTTTTCAGGCGATCGCTCCTTAAAAATAAATTCTAGGAAAGGAGAACCTTGGGGGGGAAGAGCATCTAAATCCACCACTTGATTATTAACTAACAGACGGATTTCTTTGACCTCCTCTAGGGAAAAAGTTTGTAAATTAATCACTCCCTTACGAGTTGGCTTTCCCCAAGTGATAATTTTATCTTTTTGACCTAATACAGAATATATATCATACTTAGCTCGCTCGAAGTTTTCCGCCCATGCTCGATAGATTTCCACTTTTTGGTATTCATTCCAACCACTCCAAGCCAACCAAATAAATAGAATTAATAAAGGTGTCCACAATAACCCGCGTTCCATAAACTATCGCCCCAAAATCCTGGTCAATTAATCGTATTTTATGCTAATTGGCCGCAAGGGATTATTAGCCGTCAGCTTTGAATCAGTTATCAGATGTCAGTTTTCAGTTCACTGATTACTGAAACAAGCTCCCCACTGACTTGCTGATTCGGAAAAAAAGGGCAGGCAAAGGCCCACCCTAGGATTAATGATTAGTCAATCACACCTTAGACATCGTAGTAGAGGGAGAACTCGTAGGGGTGGGGACGTAAGCGCATCGGGTTAACTTCGTTATCGAGTTTGTAGGTGATCCAGTTTTGGATAAAGTCTTCGGTAAAGACACCAGAATCGGTCAAGAAAGCGTGATCTTTTTCGAGATTTTCCAGAGCTGCTTCCAGAGAACCGGGGGTAGAGGGGATTTTTGACAATTCTTCGGGACTGAGTTCGTAGATATCCACATCGAGAGGTTCCCCTGGTTCGATTTGATTTTTAATCCCATCGATACCAGCACAGAGCATGGCTGCAAAAGCGAGGTAGGGATTAGAAGTCGCGTCAGGACAACGGAATTCCAAACGTTTGGCTTTCGGGTTGCTTCCCGATAAAGGAATCCGAATCGAAGCGGAGCGATTACCTTGGGAGTAGGCCAGGTTTACAGGGGCCTCAAAACCGGGGACGAGACGCTTGTAAGAGTTGGTGGTGGGGTTAGTTAAAGCTAAGAGAGCGGGAGCGTGTCTAAGCAAACCACCGATATAGTACAGTGCCATTTGGCTAAGTCCGGCGTATTTATCCCCGGCGAACAGGGGTTGACCATCTTTCCAGATAGACTGGTGAACGTGCATCCCGGAACCGTTATCACCAAAGATGGGTTTGGGCATAAAGGTGACGGTTTTACCGTATTTCTTGGCCACGTTCTTAATGCAGTATTTGTAGGTCATCAAGTAGTCGGCGGCCCGTACTAGGGTAGAGAATTTAATCCCTAGCTCGTTTTGACCACCAGTAGCGACTTCATGGTGATGTTTTTCGATGGGAACTCCGCAGTCGGCCATGGTTAAGAGCATTTCCGTGCGAAGATCTTGAGAGGTATCGGTGGGACTAACGGGGAAATAACCCTGTTTGTAGGCGGGTTTATAGGCAAGATTTCCCTCTTTTTCGTCTTTACCGCTATTCCAACGACCTTCGACACTATCCATGTAGTAATAGCCTGCGTTGGCGGTTTGGTCGAAACGAGCGCTATCAAAGAGGAAAAATTCCGCTTCCGGTCCAAAAAATGCGGTATCACCTAAACCGGTACTGCTAAGATAATCGATCGCTTTCTGAGCAATAGAGCGAGGATCGCGGCTATACCATTCACCGGTTCTCGGTTCTTTGATGCTACAGATCATGCTTAGGGTAGGTTCCTTGTAGAAGGGATCGATCCAAGCAGTGGTGGGATCGGGAACCATGGCCATATCGGATTCGTTAATTGCTTTCCAACCGCGAATACTGGAACCATCGAAGGCAACACCATCGCTGAAAGAGCTTTCATCGATTTGGTCGTAGTAGAACGAGCAATGTTGCCAGATACCCGGCATATCAATAAATTTCAGGTCGATAATCTTAATATTGTTGTCCTGAATCATTTTCAAGACTTCTTGTGGCGTTTCGGGCATGGAAAACTCCTTTGACTTATGGATCGGTTCTTAAGCTTCTCAAAAAATCCATCCTAAACAGTCACTTTGACCGTTTTTGTATTTTTCGATACAAAATCTTTAATCCTAGCTTGAAAAAATCTGTAATTTCCTTGTTCAGGTCGGTAATTGCTCAGAATGGCGATTTGCCTATCAGCTTCTAGCTCCTCTGGCCACACCTCAAGCACGTTCACTAAAAAGTTTTTCGGTGGGGGATGGGGGATGGGGGATGGGTTTTACCGATTTTCAGGTGGTCAACTACCTAATTTTCAGGGAAAAAGTCCCTGAATTTTCCCCCGGATCACTCCCATATCCGGTACTTTTTGATTGACAAAAAGTCTAAAAGTCTGACCCAACAAGGTTTTTAGCTTTATTCAGCAAGCCCTAATTAATTAAATCTTTTGCCAGATAAGGATTTAGTCGATTTATGCAACCCTATTGAACCATACCAAGTAACGAAGAACCAGAAATTATAACTTTCTTTATCCTCAATTATAACAGTAATTTCTGGATTATTTAATAGGATTAATTCTCCTGCGTACAGACCTTTGCCTCCCTTTCAATCAGGAGCGCAGAACCATTCGCTAAAACCTGGTCGAGTATTGGCTTTTTTCCCTTACTAGATATTTTGGCATTAGCGGGCTATTTCACCTGAAAATATAGACCATTTTCTTGATTACAAAGTAAGAAAAAAACTCTAATAGCAAATCTGTTTTTAATAGTATGATTAACTTCCAATCGAACTTTAAAAACCCGCTCCCCACTTCCCACTTCCTATTCCCCGCTCTCTTGCCTAAATACTCACCTCGCCTACCTCAACTCTGGCCAGTTAATGTTGTTATACACCTAACCAGACATTTTAGCCTGAAATTCTGAAATATAATGTTTGCTTAACCTGGAACGATCAAAGCGTTAGATTAGAAAGAGTCCTTTTTTTAGAGATATTTAAACCTGATGGTCTGGCCTTTTAAACCGAAAACCCGCAAACAAATCGCTCGAATAGAAATTACAGGTGCAATTGCCTCCGATACCCGCAAAAGAGTCTTAAAAGCCCTAGAAATCGTCAAAGAAAGGCAATATCCCGCCCTACTTCTCCGCATTGACTCCCCCGGGGGAACCGTGGGGGATTCCCAAGAAATTTATGAAGCATTGAAGCGGTTACAAAAAAATACGAAAATAATCGCTAGTTTTGGCAATATTTCCGCCTCTGGCGGCGTTTATATCGCTATGGGGGCCAATTATATTATGGCTAACCCCGGCACGATTACTGGCTCGATCGGTGTTATCCTGAGAGGGAACAATCTGGAAAGATTGTTGGATAAGGTGGGAGTTTCGTTTAAAGTGATTAAATCTGGCCCTTATAAAGATATTCTCTCCTTCGATCGAGAATTAACTGATGAAGAAGAAAGAATTCTCCAGGATATGATCGATACCAGTTATCAGCAATTTCTGCAAACCGTCGCCAGCGCTAGAAATTTAGATGTCAATCAGGTGAAAAGTTTTGCCGATGGGCGCATTTTTACCGGTCAACAGGCTTTAGAATTAGGAGTGGTCGATCGCTTGGGAACCGAGGAAGATGCCCGACTTTGGGCGCTAGAATTGGCAGGATTACCCCCAGATAAAACTAAATGTCAGACTATCGAAGAACCGAAACCCCTCCTCAGTCGTCTGACGGGCAATCGTTCCCAAATACCCCTAGGATTACAAAAAACCCTACAGCGTCTAGAATTTGAATTGGAAGTTAACGGACAACTATTGTGGTTATACCGACCCTGATGGCCAAATTAAAGTCGAGAAAAAGGGCGCGTTAACCCCTAAAATTGACTCATCAGGATTAGCGGAGGATGACAATCGTGCAGTGGAAGGTTCGAGCCATTCGGGGAGCGACGACAGTAACGGTTAATACTATTGAAGCTATACGAGAAGCAGTGACAGAACTCCTCGAAGCGATCGAAATCCACAATAGTCTCGATCCCGATGATATTGTTAGTATTATCTTTACGGCAACTCAGGATTTAGACGCGATTTTCCCCGCTGCTATCGCTCGCGAACGTCCCCATTGGCAAAATGTCCCCCTCCTCGATGTGCAACAGATGCACGTCGCTGGGAGTCTGGAAAAGTGTATTCGGGTAATTCTCCACGTTAATACTCCCAAACTGCAAAGCGAAATGCAGCACGTCTATCTGCAAGGGGCGAAAAATCTTCGCCCCGATTGGCAGATTTCTCCAGTCACTATTAATCGCTAAAATCTTCGATAACCTGTTCCCGCATTTTCTATTAAGTTTATTGATTTCTCCCTCAGGGAAAAACTGGCCGCAAAAATCATTAAATTTACCTTTGGGGCCCGGAAAAATTAGCCCTCAACCCCAACTTTTTTAACTGACTAAATCCCCATTTCCGACAGCCAACTCAAAATTAATTGATTAACTTTTTCGGGATGTTCATCGTGGGGACAGTGACCGGCTTTGGCAATCGGATAAAATTGGGTATTATTTCCCATTTTAGCTCTTTCTTGGTAAATTACCGAACCGGCGATCGGTGTCCAAGGGTCATCCTCTCCCCAGAGTACCAATAAAGGGCGATCGATTTGCGGTAATAATTCCTGGGGAGAAGGTCCGGGGGGTGCTGTCAACACCGATGCAAACACTCCCCACGCACCCGCATCACAGGAGGGTTGATAGAGAATTTCGACTAATTCCTCGGTAATCGCGGTATGATCCCGATAAACCTGTTTTAAGGTGTTACGGATGCGATTTTTCTGCCTTACCTGTTCAAAAATAAACTTTCCTGTCACCGGAGAACTAACTAAACCAGTAAAGGCAGCCATGATTAAACGCAGCGGCAAATTTAATTCTTCGGGACGATGGTTTAATCCTCCGGCACAGTTAATAATTACTCCTCCAGCAGTGATTTCGGGAGATTCTGCCATCAGCATTAAGGTAATCAGTCCCCCGATGGAATTACCGATAAATACCGCCGGTTTTGCCATTTTTTCTCGCCAAAAGTCTTGTATTTGCCGCAGCCAAAGGTTGAGACTATAATCTAAAGCGGGCTTATCTGTACCCCCAAATCCCAAAAGATCTAGGGCATAGACTTGATAGCCATTTTCCGCTAAAACGGCGATATTTTTGCGCCAATGACCGATAGATGCCCCAAAACCGTGAATTAATACTAGGGGTTGTCCTTCTCCCCGCACAGTGTAGGGGATGGTGTGACCTTGCCATGTCCAAGACAATTGCTCTAAGCTAGTCCCAGTGATCGGAGATTGTAGTGCCATTGTATGAAGTTTTATTAAGTGATATTTAAATTATAGAGTAAAAATCAGCCGAGAATTTATGCCACAACGCCAGACTTTTACCAGTAACTCGATGGAAATTTCCTATTTACAATGGAGCGATCGAGGTATGCCTCTATTATTATTGCACGGCATGGCGGATCATGCTTTGGTTTGGTCAAGTTTGGGCGATTATTTAAGCTCAAATTATCAAGTTATTGCCCCAGATTTGCGGGGACATGGGGAAAGCGGTAAACCGGCAACCGGTTATCACTTTCAGGATTATATCGGCGATTTAAGGGCTTTAATTAATCATTTAGGTTGGACGCAAGCACATATTTTAGGTCATTCTTGGAGTGCTAAAATAGCGGCAATTTGGGCAACTCAACAGCCGGAAGTATTTAAGAGTTTAATTTTAGTCGATCCCTTTTTTATCGATAAAATGCCTAGTTGGATTAGGATAACTTTTCCAATTCTCTATCAAGTTTTGCCCTTTTTAAAGATTACTCGCTCCTTTGATAGTTATCAGAGCATAGAAGCGATCGCTCGTCAATTAAAACAATATAAAGGTTGGTCAAATCTACAGCAAGAGGTGTTTAAAAATGCCATCGAACAAAAAGCTGATGGCAGTTGGAGCAGTAAATTTACTTTATCGGCACGCGGGGAAATTTTTGAGGATGTCATGGGGTTTGCCGGATTAACTAAAACTTTAGATATTCCCAGTTTATTAATCCTTCCCCAGCAGGGATTAAATCGCACTGCTTGGCAAATTCAATCCTATAAAAGGTATTTAACTTCTCTAGAGATTAAAAAGATACCGGGTAATCATTGGGCATTTTTAGGGGAACCTGAAATTTTTAATCAAGCGGTGGCCGAGTTTTTATCCGTTCGGGAAATTGTCTGATTAGCGGAGAGAACGAATCTGCAATTGGTAATAATCCTCGTCTAAACCTTGATTCTGCTTGTTATTAACCGAATTAAGCTGTTTTTGCAGTGCCAAAATGCGATCGCCTGTAGCAGGATGGGTGCTGAGAATTGTCGGGGTAGAACCCCCCTGTTGTGCTAATTTTCCCATCAAGGAGATCATCGCCGTGGGTGCATAACCAGCCTCAGCTAGATTGTTTAAACCCAGTCGGTCCGCTTCTAATTCATCCTTGCGACTATTGGGCAGACTATAGGCGAGATTGACTCCCAATTGTACCCAAGTTTTTGTGTCTAATCCCGCCGCGCTGAGAAGTCCTTGGGCGAGGGCAGTATTGCGTAATTGGGTGATAGAATGACGACCGACGATATGGCCGATTTCATGGGCAATGACGCTGGCTAATTCTGCCTCATTATCAGCAGTTTTAATCAATCCCGTGTGTAAATAGACAAATCCGCCCATGGTTGCGAAGGCGTTAATGCTATTGTCGCGCACCACTTGAAAAGTGTAGGGAATCTCAGGGTGATCGCTAGTTGCCGCTAATCGCTGGCCGATTTCTTGGACATATTGGTTAATTCTGGCATCTTTGGCCAGTTTTATTTTACCTGATTCTAATAAACCTTGATTAATCTGCCTACCGAGGGCAACTTCCTGCTGAGGAGAAATAGTGGCGAGTTGAATAACCTGCACACCGCGAAAAAGTAAATCCATCCACGAGCGTGCGAAACTAGGTTGGGGATTGACAATCCCGATACTCAGGGTGAGCAGCAGGGAAATTATTGTTAATAGCCAAAAACGGTAGAAAATAGGGCGCATAGACGATTCGATCCCATAAAAACCTCATTCCCATTCTAGACAGTCCCTATCACCCTTTGCCTGCTACTGTCCCCGATTGGTTTGATAGACGTAAAAGTTAAATAAATCGAATAAACTGCCAACAAAAGCAAAGGTGACAGCGATGGTTAACATTCCTTGTAGGGGATAACCGCCGCCGAAAATGGTTAAAAATTGCAGGATTTGGCTAAAACCGGTCTGACAAACCCAAGTAAAGCCGGGGACATGACTGGTGGCCAATAAAGCAGTTAAAATAGAACCCACCAAGAGGACGGGAGCAACAAAACTTAATAGGGTGGAAAATAGCAGGGAACGGAGCAAAGTAAGCATGGGTGCTGATCTCCAGAGAATTAGGGGGCGATCGAACGGGAATAGGAATCTATGCTCGCTCCCCTCTAGGATATACGTTCATCTCGGCTAGGGGCGGTTTTTTAAAAAATCTTAAAATATCATTAAGATTCTTGGTTAATAACGATTAAGTGGTACACAAAAGTCAATGCAATAATTGCTCAGGCAGCCTTTTTCAGTGATCAGTAAACAGTAAACAGTAAACAGTGAGGGGTTGGGACGTGGGGACGTGGGGACGTGGGGACGTGGGGACGTGGGGACGTGGGGACGTGGGAAGAATAAATAAAAATAATCTCCCGTCTCCTGTCTCGGCTCTTCTCGACTTTGTGTGATAATTTTTGCTTATGGAATCGTGAAATGCTTATCGAGCAAGACTTTTAGGGCTATTTTGCGGATATTCTATCAGTATAGACCTCGTTTTCACACAGAAACCAGAAGAGCCCTGTCTCCTGTCTCCTGATAACTGATAACTGATAACTGATAACTGATAACTGATAACTGATAACTGGAACTACCTGAAGCATTGATCCCCGTGGTGTGGTACTGTCAATTCAGTGTATTTATCGGCACTGGCTTAAGATTTGTCGCTATTGTCCTCCCCTTCTCCCGTCGCTGTTTTTGAGGCTTTCTATGACCGACATTCCTTTCACCCTAGACCAACTGAGAATTCTCAAAGCGATCGCTGCCGAAGGAAGCTTTAAACGGGCGGCAGATACCCTGTATGTATCTCAACCGGCGGTCAGTCTTCAGGTACAAAACCTCGAAAAACAGCTAAATGTGCCGTTATTTGACCGGGGCGGTCGGAAAGCCCAATTAACGGAAGCGGGATACCTACTCTTAAGCTACGGCGAAAAAATTATCACTCTCTGTCAAGAAACCTGTCGGGCGATCGAAGATCTACAAAATCTGCAAGGGGGAACCCTGATCGTCGGCGCTTCCCAAACCACGGGAACCTATCTTCTTCCCCGCATGATCGGGCTTTTTCGGCAAAAATACCCAGAAGTATCCGTACAGCTACAAGTTCATTCCACCCGTCGCACCTCTTGGAGCGTTGCTAACGGTCAAGTGGATTTAGCCATTATCGGGGGAGAAGTTCCCGCCGAATTGCAAGAAACCCTGCGGATTATCCCCTACGCAGAAGATGAACTGGCTTTAGTCCTGCCTATTTTTCATCCTCTGTCTAAGGTAGAAATGATTCAAAAAGAGGATTTATATCGACTAAAATTTATCACCCTCGATTCCCAATCGACGATTCGCAAAGTTATCGACAAGGTTTTAACTCGTTGCGAGATCGATACCAAGCGCTTAAAAGTGGAGATGGAACTTAACTCGATCGAGGCGATTAAAAATGCCGTACAATCCGGTTTAGGGGCGGCTTTTGTCTCGGTGACAGCGATCGAAAAAGAACTACAAATGGGAGTTATCCACGCTACCAGAATTAAAGATGTGGAAGTACGACGCACTTTGTCGGTAATTATTAACCCGAATCGCTATCGCTCGAAAGCTGCCGAGGCTTTTACCCTAGAAATACTACCCCAATTCTCCACCTATCCCGAATATCTGGCTGACGACCACAACTTTGAACCGATTCCTAATCCGCAACCCGCCGAAATTATTAGTAAATAAGTCGATCGAGATGGGCAAAATCTCCCTCGGAACATTTAAGCTATCTCTTGGGAAAATTACTGGCCCGATAAATTACTTTTTGATCGACTTTAATCCAATGGAGACTCTCTAAACGATTTCTAAGATTAGTAATAGTTACTCCCAACTCGTCGGCGATCGCATACAGATGTCCCCATTTCGTCAAGTCACGTCCCTAGGATTAGCTTTTGCTTTATCAAAACGGGAAGTTATCTTGATAACTTCCCAAGTGTCTGAACAAATAGGTGTTTCTCGTCCCTTACGCTTAAAAGTTCATGAATTAGGAGAACAAGTAAATTTAAAACAGTTAGTTGACACTACGTTGAAATTAACTTTACTTCACTATGGTTCTCTCAAAGACCCCCGTTTACCTATCCCTTTGTATGGAGCGGATGCTATTGCTCATCGACGCTTACAAGGAATTTGTCCTAGTTTATTAGAAGATGATTGTCAATTCTGGCTTTAGAGAGGAAAATTATGTATAATTCTCATAGCAATCTACACCATCTAGAAGAATTAGTCAGTGATTTATCTAACCAAATTAGTTTACTGACGGCATAAAATCGAGCAATTAAAGAAAGATTAGCCTATCTTGAATGGGACTTGCATCGAGAAAATGGATGTTTACAAGCCGAAAATTTATCTCTAGGTTAAATTGCACAGCTTGTTTTCCTGGTAGATCAAGCTTTAGATTTTTTTCTTATTTCCTTGAGCGAAAAATGTCTATCATCAAAGGCGATATTATCCCGCCAATTTATGTTGCCAGCGATCGGTCAAAATCATCCCCAATCTGGTAATTATGCCCCCTTAGATAGCCATCTCTGGGCCGATGCCACCTATCCCCTCGGAGCGCATTATCGGGGCGATAGTGTCACCTTTGCCGTCTATTCTAAAAATGCCAGTCAGATTCTTCTGGAAATCTACGATCGCCCGACGGAAGAAAACGCTAAGTATGATTACTGGTTGACAAAAAACCCAAATGATGATATGTGGCGGGCAAAAATCGCCGGTATTCCCCCGGGCAGTTACTACGCTTTTCGCTGTTGGGGTTCCAATTGGCAATTTGATCAAAAATGGCAAAGAGGTCACAGTAACGCTGGTTTTCGGGCAGATGTGGACGATTTCGGCCATCGTTTTAACCCCAATAAAGTCCTCTTCGATCCCTACACGCGAGAACTTTCCCACGACCTTGAAACCCCGGCCATGATCGCGGCCGGAGAAAATGCGGGAATGTATGCCACGGGAGAAGGGGACTACAAAGGAGTGATCCGGCGGCAATACGATACGGGTAAATGGTCGCCCAAAGGCATTGTTATCGCGCCGGATGGGACTTCTACCGGGATTCGTCCCCGTCTGGGTGCGGAAAAAGCGATCATTTACGAGGCCCATGTGCGCGGTTTAAGCAATCACCCCTCCGCTAGTCGTTTAGAAGATATTCTCAAGGGAATTACGGGTTTTGAGGAAGTGGCTAACGTTCCCGACCAGTACAGGGGAACTTATGCGGGAGCCGGCTATATGGCCAAATACCTGAAAGCACTAGGATTTACCACCATCGAACTCTTACCCGTCCAAGAAACCGCTAACGATAATAACCCCGACGATCGCCCGGGTGGTAACTATTGGGGTTACATGACCTTTGGTTATTTCGCCCCCGATCGCCGTTATGCTTATGATCGCTCCCCCGGTGGACCGACCAGAGAATTTAAGGCCATGGTCAAAGCTTTCCACGACCAAGGTATAGAAGTTTATCTCGATGTGGTCTATAATCACACGGGAGAAGGGGGCAATTGGGGCAGCAACGATGTCACCGGATTTGTTAGTTTTGGTGGTTTTGATGTGGTGGAATACTATCAACTCACCGATGAACATTATCTAGTCGATGGGGCCACCGGCTGCGGAAATCAATTAAACTTTTCCCATATTGTCACCTGTAATCTGGTTCTTGATTCCCTCACCTATTGGTTAGAAACCATGGGAGTTGATGGTTTTCGTTTTGATCTGGCCACCGTCCTCGGTCGAACTCCTTCTAGTCATGAACGGGAAGATTGGGGCAAACAAAAACAATTCTTTCCTAAACATCCTTTGTTAGAAAAGATCGAGAAATTAGGCAAGAAATACGATGCGGAAATGATCGCCGAAGCTTGGGATATCTGGGGTTACGAAGTGGGGAATTTCCCAACGGGTTGGGGAGAATGGAATGGCCGTTATCGCGATGCAATCCGGCGTTTTTTAAAGGGAAATAGTAATACTTTTCAATTCATCGAACAGGTGAACGGAGATTATCACAATTTTAACGACCAAGGCGGACCACAAAAATCGATCAGTTTTATTGTTGCCCACGATGGTTTTACCCTGATGGATTTGGTCAGTTATAACAATAAAAATAACCTCAATCCCTGGCCTTTTGGTCCTTCTGATGGCGGCAATAATAATAACGATTCTTGGGATTCTGGCGGTAATCAGGCCTTACGTCGCCAAAGATTACGCAACTTTTGGACGATGCAATTTTTATCTCGCGGTGTGCCGATGACTGTCTGGGGTGATGAATTTGGCCGCACTCAAAATGGTAATAATAATCCCTACAATATTGATAGTGTGGCCACTTGGAATAATTATGATATGATCGCCACCCGTTCACCCCATCTACTGCCCACGGGTTATCGGGAAGCTTATCATAATAATTTTGGCACGGGAACTAATCAAGAAGAACGCAATCCTTTATTTATTTTTGCCGCTTATATTGCTCACTTAAGAAACAATCATATAGCACTCAAACAGCACCGCTACGGCGATATGGTTCTCGATGCGGGCAATAGTGTCACCTATTTATTTAAAAAACCCGATGGGGTTAGCGATTTAACTGCCCATGATCGCTCTATTTGGTTTTTAATTGATGGTAGTGCCGTCGGTGATCACGATTTTTTGGTGTTAATTAATATGTATTATCTGCCGGTGGATTTTCGCATTCCCTCACCACCCGATAATTATCGTTGGGTGAGAATTATTGACACGGCAGCTTGGGCAGAAACCGATTATAATTGTTGGTCTGTGGATCAAGGGGCAGTAATTGCCGATCGCTATAAAGTCAATGGTTTTTCGATCGTGGTTTTGGAGGAGGTTAACTAAACTACCCACAGCGATATCGGGGGTAATTTGGGGACAGATCGGGCAGCCCACTAACATTGAGATCGAGATCGATCCTATGCTAATTTCTGCTATATTTTTGGCAACAGAGAAATATAAACCCCTGTTACATCTCAGTTTTGCCCCCCGCACTTAGCCCAAAATTGCCGTTAAATGTCTAAAACTAAAAGTAGTGTTATTATCCTAACTATAATTTGTATTATCGCCACGGCGATCGGAATTTATCTGATCGGTGGTATCGACTCCCAACAATTACAGATCTGGTTAAAACAAATGGGAATTATGGCCCCCATTTTGTATATTATTCTCTATACGATCGGGACAATTTTAATTCTGCCTTCTACCCCCTTAAACCTCAGTGGTGGGGCTATCTTTGGGGTGGTTATGGGAACAGTTTGGACAACGATCGCCGCTTTGGTGGCCGCTATAGTTGCCTTTGCTTTTACCCGTACTATCGGCCGGGAATATACCGCCAAAAAATTTCAGGGAAAATGGCAAGCGATCGATGCAGAAATGCAGCAAGGAGGACTATTTTATATGTTTGCTATCCGTCTATTACCGATTATTCCCTACGGTATCGTTAACTTTGTTGCCGGATTAACTTCTATCCGTTTTCGCGATTATTTCATCGGTACTTTATTAGGCACTGTCCCCGGAATTTTACCCTTTGTCATGATGGGTGCGGGTTTAAAATCTTTAGGAAAAGGCGATATATTGCCCCTGATGGTGGCTTTTACCCTCATTGCTCTGTTAGTAGGTGTGGGAACTTGGTATCGTCGTCGTCGGCAATTTCCCTTTCAGTAATCAACGATAAAATTAAGTTAGATTAGGAATATCCCGACTGAATCCTCATTGCTAAGGAGATAGCGTATCGATGCCTGCCGCAGATTATAAAGATTATTATGCCGTTCTGGGAGTAGGTAAAACTGCCAGCGCTGAAGAAATTAAAAAAGCTTTTCGTAAATTAGCCGTCAAATATCATCCCGATCGCAATCCTAACGATAAAAGCGCCGAAGAACGTTTTAAAGAAATTAGTGAAGCTTACGAAGTCCTCTCCGATAGCGAAAAACGCCAAAAATACGATCAATTTGGACAATATTGGCAACAGGCCGGGCGATCGAATTGGCCCGGTGGTAATCCGGGGGGTGACTTTGGTTCGGACGGTTTTGACTTTAGCCAGTACAGCACCTTTGATGATTTTATCAATGAACTGCTCGGTCGCATGGGTCGCTCCGGCGGTACTCGCCCCCGTTCCCATCCCTACGGTACTCCGGGGGGAGGATTTGGCGATTTTAGCAATTTTAACGACTTTGCCGGCGCTCGTACTCCACCGCAATCTGTCACTTCTGGTATCTCCACCGCTAAACTGCGTCTGAGTTTTGCGGAAGCTTTACGAGGAGTACAAAAACGGGTTAATTTAGCCGGAGAAATGATCGATATCAAAATCCCCCCAGGAACTAAAACCGGCAATCGTCTCCGGGTACGGGGTAAAGGACTAATCGATCCCTTAAGCAAACAACGGGGAGATCTATTTCTCGATGTGCAATTAGAACCCCATCCTTTCTTTACTTTTGAAGGCGATAATTTAACCTGTGAAGTCCCGATTACTCCCGATGAGGCGGTTTTAGGCACAGCGATCGAAGTTCCTACCCCCGATGGCATGGTGACGGTAAAAATTCCCGCCGGTATTCGTTCTGGTCAATCCCTGCGCTTACGCGGCAAAGGTTGGATCGATAATAAAGGACAACGCGGCGATCAATTAGTCAAAATTGTCATCGATACTCCCAAACAGTTAACGGCGATCGAACGGGAATTATACGAGAAAATTAAATCTCAGCGTACCACCGATCCCCGTCGTCATCTCAGACAGGTGCAAATTTAAGTCCCTAGCTAGGGTTTGCCAAAACAGTTTTTCTTGGTGCTGATTACTGTCTCTGGGGTTTATCAAGGGGGGATCGGCACCCCCCTTATTAAGGGGGGATTAAGGGGGGATCGATCTAGAATTTAACCTTACTAGCCAACCAATTAGTAATTAATTTAGGGCTATTTTTCTTCACCCAATAGAGAGCATAAATTCTGAATATAGGCTTAGAAAAACGAGCGATCGCTTTCATGATAAAATTTAAGTTACGACGAGGAAACTTTTTATTAATTAAATTTAACGAACCCACATCGTAAAGACAGTCGATGATAATTCTAAAAGTCGTTTCCTCTCTTTGGAATAAACTATCTATTAACAATAGCACTTCCTGAATCCGTTGCTGTTTAAGCTGTTCCTCTTCGGAAACAGCCGAGAGAATCTGCTGCTGCTTAGATAATTTACTATCCGATGGGGTTAACATGATATGGTCGCCGAAAAATTAACTTGTTTTGATTTTATCCCTATTTGCCGATTTTGCAAGACCAAACCCCCCATCTATCCCCATTTTTACGATAACACGGATCATTACTGGTCTTTCCTCTCCCATGCCGTCTTGACTGTCATTGCTGTGATTGTGTCATGGACTATGATTGAAGTGATCACTGTTTACTGATTAAGGAAAATAGGGCAGAATAAAATTATGAAAGTTAAAATGAGGACTGAATCATGAATGATCCCTTAACCACAAGTTTACTCGTCAATTTAGCAGTACAGGAATTTATCAAGTCTGGTACAGGAGAACTGGCTAAACGTTTTACCACTGAAGCAATTTCTAAAATCCCCATATTGTGGGAAAAAATCAAAACCCGATTAACAGGAAAATCAGCTAAGGTGGATGACGCATTAGCTAGGGTAGAAAATGGAGATAGTACGGTGATTGAAACGATTACAAAAAATCTCGATGTGGTGTTAGATGAAGATCGTGATTTTGCCGAGGAATTACGAGTTTTAGCTCAGACTATCCAAGCGGGGAAAATTCAAGATAATAGTAGTATGGTTCAAAATAATTCTGATAATGCCAAAGGTTGGCAGACAAAAGTTGAAGGAGGAACAGCTTACATTGGAGAAAATCATATTAATCAAGCACAAACTCCTAAAAACTAAATTAAGGCCGATGATTTATGTAGCTAGACACAATTAATTATACATATCTAACCACCTCTTGCCTATTCCAACTAAGAAGTTAATTTTATCCTATTACTTATGAGTGACTTAATTACCCAACTTTGCCAAATTATAGCCGAAATTCTGCAAAATAATCCCCAAGCAGATTCCCCTGAACTCATCGCACTGGTAGAAGCCGAAATTAAGACTAATTCACAATTGATTGAGGCGATAAAAAATGATTCTCGTCTAACTCAAATTAATCAAGACGATACAAAAGCTTTTCAAACCCTAGTAACAGGGGGAATTGCTAATATTGGCATTTTCTTAAATGACGTTAATCAAGAACAATTACAAGAGGTTTTACAAAAAGTAATTAATTCTTTCAATGTAGAATCAGATATCCGTAAACTTGAAGAACATGGGAATTACATTTTAGAAAATGAAATAAAATCTACCATTAATGGCATTCATATCAAAAGACCTGATATATTAAGTCAATTAATTAGCCTCACTAAAACGACTAATTTTGTGTTCGTTACGGGTGAGCGTGGTTCAGGAAAATCTAGTCTCATTAAAGAATTTGCTAACCAGATTAAACAGGATATTCCTACTTTTTGTTTACGCACCACTGACTTAGATCAATCTCATATTAATTGCGTATTTTCTGCCATAGGATTAAAGAGTTCACTGCAAGATTTAGGAGAAAGTTTTGCTATCATACCCAAGAAATATTTAATCATAGAGTCATTAGAAAAACTTCTTGAATTGGAAAATAAAACTGCCTTCACTAATTTACTTTATTTCATTAATAAACAACAAGGATGGACGATTATTACCACTGGACGTAATTATGCTTATAATCAAATAATCTTTACTTATCTTCAACCTAACAAAATTAATTTTGAAACCTTAAACATAAAAGGATTTAATGATGATGAGATACAACAACTATCGGAGCAAATTCAATCTTTAAAAACCTTGTCTAACAATCATACCTTAAAAGACTTAATCAAATGCCCATTTTATGCTGACTTAGCCTACAGAGTGCTAGAAACAGGAAAAGAATTTACTCCCGAAGATGGAGAAAAAGAATTTCGTGCTGCAGTTTGGCAAAATGTCATTGCCAAAGAACACGAAAGAAAAGATGGAATTCATTTAAAACGAAGAAAAATATTTATAGAAATTGCCGTTAAACGAGCTAAAAAAATGCTTTCTGGTATTCTGGTAAATGAATTTGATAGTGAGGCATTAAATAAACTAGAAGAAGATAATTTAATCCGTCGTGATGCTAAAAATCTTGTTAGTCTCGCCCATGATATTTTAGAAGATTGGGCAATTGAACAATACATTGGGGAAATTTATCAAGAAGATTCAGATGATATACCAAAGTTTCTTGATGGGGTTGGTCATGAACCTGCTATGAATCGAGCTTTTCGTTTATGGCTTCATCAAAAATTAAGAGATGGCGATAATATTGATGATTTTGTCTATGATATTCTGAAAAGCAAAAATATTCAACGATGTTGGCAAGATGAAACAATTTTCGCAGTCCTTCAAGGGGACAATCCAGATAAGTTTTTGAGAAAATTAAAAAATCAATTATTTACGGAAAATGCGGAACTTCTGAAACGTTTCTGCTTTATTCTCCGTATTGCGTGTAAAACACCTTGGAAAATTCAAGAGAATAATCAATCAACATCTCTAGAGCCTCATGGGAAAGCTTGGGAGGTAATGATTCATTTTTTATATGAAAATAGAGAACTTTTATCAACCGATTTATTATCTCATATAGTAGCCGTATTAGATGAATGGTCATCCATCTTAAATATTAATGAAGAACTACCACCATCAGCCCGTGAAGTAGGATTGCTTGCTCTTTATTTATTAGATAATTTTAAAAGTGTTTATGGAAATAGAAATGATAATAATCGTAAAAAAATATTGAGTCTTATTATTAAAACAATTCCTGCCATTCGTCAAGAGTTTTTGAAGCTTTTAGAAACTGACTTGTTTATTTATCAACAAGAACAAGGTAAACAAAAGCTTTACGACGATTTTTGTAAAATGGCTTTTCTGGGAATTGAGACAGCTTTCTTTTCTAAATATGCTCCTGAATCTCTAATTAGGTTAGCTTATGATGAATGGTTTATAAAAGAAAATAATGAAGATGATGAACATCGTATATTTTCTTATAGAGGCATCGATGTTGACGAATGTTTTGGGCTTTATGAGGATAAATTTTCACCTGCTAGTGGAGCTAAAGGCCCCTTCAAATATCTATTACATTCTCATTGTAAACAAGGTCTAGATTTCATTCTTAACTTACTTAATATCTCTGCCGATAAATATGCTCATTCAGATTTAGATTATCACCGTCAATCGAGTTACTTAAGGGTAGGCTATTCTAAGCCACTGATTGAAACGATAGAAATAGAACTAAATGATGGCTCAAAAATACAACAATATTGCTCTGGACGTTTATGGGGAGCGTATCGTGGTTTCTCCGTAGTTCCTAACTTATTACAATCAGCTTTAATGGCACTTGAAAACTGGTTAATTGCTTGTGCAGAAAATCTTGAATATCAACAAATAGATCGGTTATTCGATTATATTTTAAGAAATAGTAATTCTGTCATGCCAACAGCAGTATTAGCTTCTGTCGCAACAGGATTTCCTCAAAAAGTAGGAAAAGCAGCATTGCCTTTATTACAAAATGCTAAACTTTATCATCTAGATAAAGTAAGAACCGTTCGTGAAGGCAGTGAAATTAACTGGCATTATGATCCTTTTACAATAGATACACTATCTAAAATTTATGCAGAAGAAAGGCGTATTGCAGCTTTACGTTCTTGGCGAAAAAATGATTTAGAAATGTTGATTATAAGTCTTCAACTTTCTGAATGGAGAAATGATGCCTTAGCAATTGTTGATAAGTTATATAAATCTGAACCAAAAGATGAAATCATGCGTTTTCTTCTTCATAGAATTGATAGCCGCAACTGGAAATTGACTCCTGATTATGAAAATAATAAAATAATAGTCGAATCTCCAGATTTAGAACCAGATTTGAAAGAACGTCAGCAAGAAGCCTTAGAAAGAAGTCAAAAGATGAATCGTCTCTATACCCTGCAATTATGGTCAGATAATAAAATGAGAAACGAACCCCTTGAAACTGAATATTATTCAACATGGCAAGAAGCATTGTCTGAAGCAAAATATTGGGATGAACAGTTAAAATCTGGGCAAGCAAATGATTCTACCATAATAAACTATGGTGGAGTTGTTACTTCTGCATCAATTTTCATTAGAGATTACCATCAAGAATTAAATGAATATGATCTTAACTGGTGTATTGAGATAATTGTTAAAGCCGCTGTAGCCAATGCTAATATAGAAAATGACATTTTAATATGGGATGAAACAGACTGCGATGGTTCAGCATCAGCCGCATCTATTCTCCCTCTTTTATTTGATTTTATATCAACAGATGAGGATAGATTAAGATTAAAGGAAGTTATTATTATCGCCTTAACTCACGTTAATCAGAATGTCAGACATCAAACCGCAGAAGGAATTAGAAAATATTTATGGCAAAGAGAGCCAGAATTTGCTCAAATGTGTCTCATAGGATCAATTGAGTATGCCCATTTTGAAAATAAACAAGAAAATTGGGCTTTAAAAAGACGATTATCTTTTTTAAAAAGCGAGGGCAAGAGTATAAGCGATGAATTAAATAAATTATTAACCAAAAAAAATAAATTTACAAAACAATTTCTTCAGCGTAAGCTATTAAGTAACATTGAAGCAATTACTTTTCAATCTCATAGCTCTTGGTATCTTTTAAGCCCTTGCTTAATGATTCCAGATGGCTCAAGAGAATCTAGCCATATTCTATTCTTGTCTAGAATATTAAATCTTTTCTTTGAATATGAGCAAGAAAAAAATAACCGTGATCATCAACATAATAATAGATATGAGATGCACTACAAGTTGCCCTATGATTTTGGCAAGCGTTTTGCAGAATATTTATTTCATTTGCATGATTCCAACTTTCAAGACTATATTAACTTGTTGAGAATTGGGTGTGAAAAAATGCCAAGCTTTATTGATTCCCTTTTATTATATGTTGCAGTAGTGGCTGAAAGAAAAGGAGAAATAGAAATATACTGGAAACTTTGGCATCAATTATCAAAAACAGTACAAGATATTGCCCTCGAATTAGCTAATACTAATTTTGACACACAGGAAAGTGATAAGCGTAAATTAATTCGTGGAATGTTACACGCTGACTTAGATTGGCAGAGAATTGATTATGAAAATGCGGATATTTCTCTTGGTAAAGACTTAATATTAGAATTTGTGGAAAATGCGGGACAAAATTGCGATGTATTTAAATCTCTAGCTTCATTAATGTATCATTTTCCTGCTATCTTCTGTAAATCAGGACTGCCTATTTTAGCCAAGCATCAAAAAGAGAAAGAAAACACTCATTTACTCTCAAGGAATACAGCATTTTATCTAGAAATGGCAATTCAACGTTTTCTACAAAGTGAAAATACGGGTTCTTTACCCAAAAAACTCCATGAATCTTGTTTTATACTATTAAACGCCATTATTGAGACAGCTTCATCAAGAGCTTATTACCTTCGAGAACATTTAATCCGTTCTCGTAAAATTGTTTAGGATGAGATAAAACTTTTAGGTATATATTTCGATATGTTTCTGGAATAAAAGTAGTATCTCTAGCAACGATTCAGTATAAAAATGAATCTAAACTTACCCATCTACCTGACAGAGGGAATTATACAACTCTATTTGATTACTAGGCACAGATCACTGATAATAACCCTTGAGCGCCAAAACGGACAACATCGGTACAAAATAACCCCGTTTCCTCCTGCACAGTTTCTATAGCTTTAACTGCCGCCTCCGGACTAAGATGAAAAGTATTTAAACTAATCCCTTTTACCTTCACCTCCCCGAAACTTCCCCCGGCGCTGGCAGTCATTTCGTAGAGTTTAATCACTTCTGTTAGGGGAGGGATGAGAATATCGGGTAAATCCTTGATATGAATTTGTCCGGCACGATGGACGAGAATTAACCCCGTCGGTTGACTGCCACGCATTAAGGGCAAGGTAGCAGTGGATCCGGGGTGTAATAGCGAGCCTTGACCCTCAATAAACAAAATATCGTTATTTTCCGCTGATTCTAACACCAAAGCCTCGATCGCACCAGTGGCATAATCAACGCGCACTGCATCCAAGGGTACACCTTTCCCTGCGATCATAATTCCCCCCTGTCCAGTGGCTAAAAATTGCGATTTTAGCCCTTTTTCTTGGGCAACCCGATGTAATTCGATGCTAGTGGACATTTTGCCCACACTCATATCCGTGCCTACGGTTAAAATACGCTGACAGGTTAAATTTTTCGCCTGCGCTTGCCCAATTTTTAAGTCTTGGGGTTCCAGACGGATATCCCAAATCCATTGATCCGGTTTAAGCTGAAGAAAAAGGGGTTTTAGGGGTGTATGGAGACCATTAACGAGGGATAACCCCGCATTTACCCCCTCTTTAATTTCTTCTAGCCAATGGGGGGGTAAAATGCCTCCTGAGGGTGCGATGCCAATTAACAGAGTATCGGGATGATAGGTTAAAGCTTCCTTAACACTAGCAACAATCGGCAAGGGGCGATCGATTCCGGCCACTTCTTTTAAGGTGCTGCCGGCGCTTTCTGCGTCAATAATCGCCACTACCTGCGCTTTCCCGTAACGCAGATAACTTAATCCGGTTTTGCCGCGAGTTCCTTTGATTCCTTCGTGGAGAAGAATCGCTACTTTCTTGTCAGGAGTCAAATAATTAGTCATCTTTTGTCCGTAAACTAACACCCAAACCGGGTGAATTATTTGGTTGTAAACGTCCCTTTTCTAAGCTTAATCCCGTGAAGGGATCATCGCGTAAATTTAAATGACTATCTAGGTCAAGATAGTTGACAAGCGGGCCAAGATGTGCTAGGGCAGTATTGGCTAAACTGCTATCAGAGTAACATCCGAACATAATTTGCAGTCGGCAAGCTTGGGCAACATGAATCATTCTCTGCACTTCGGCTAATCCACCAGCTTTCATTAGTTTAATATTAATGCCGTGGACTCGATCGGCCAGTTTCAGGATATCTTGACTAGAAAAACAGCTTTCATCGACGAAGATAGGTAGGGGCGATTTTTGGTATAAATCAATTAAATCTCGTTCTTGTCCGACGGATAGGGGTTGTTCCACATAAATAACGCCTTTTTCCTCTAACCATTGGCACATTTTCACCGCATCGCTAAATTGCCAACCACCATTAGCATCGACAGTTAGGGGCAAATGGGGGACAATTTCTTTAATGGCCAGAATTATGGCTTGATCGGCTTCTATACCGTCCGGTGAGCCTAATTTGACTTTTAATAAGCTAAAATCGCCGATTTCTAGCCAATCTAACAGCCTTTTCTGCACATTTTCTGGAGAATTTAAACCGATAGTAACAGAAACTGGCGGAATCAAAGAGCGATCGAGTCCAAAAATTTGCCAGAGAGGTAAATTAGCTTTTTTGCCTAACCAGTCGTGCAGTGCCGTATCAATAGCGGCACGAGTAGCCGAAGATATCTGATTTTGCCATAAAATTTTCTCAATTTCTTGGCGTTGACAGGGGTGAAAAGATTGTAAAATAGGAGCGATCGAGTTTAATTCTTGCAGGATTTTATCGGGGTTTTTCTCCTCGCTGGTAATATCAAAAGGGGATGCCTCTCCCCAACCTTCGATATTTTCCTCGCTAATTTTCAGCCAGATATTAGTATTTTCGCTGGTAGTGCCGCGACTAATCCTTAAAGGTACTCGTTTATGAATAGTAAAAGTTTGCCAGTTTAGCAGCATAATTCACCTGGGGATGATCGGGGAATAGGAACAGAAAAATTATCTACACTCACCCAAATCCTTACTTCTGTCCACTCTCCCCGCAATCATACAACTTCCGGCGGTGTTTTTCGTCAAAGACAAAATATGATAGGCTAACCGAAGGTGTAAGCAAGACGGCTGCGGGTTAGGAAATGGGATGAAATAGGAGTGAGTTAACCAAAATCAATGATTAAGAAAAAGATTTCTTACTGGGTAAATAGAGGTATTGCCCTCATTGATCGCTATCTGATCAGCCAACTACTACCCCCATTTTTATTTAGTGTTGGTTTATTTGCCTCTTTGGGAGTAGCGATCGGGAATCTTTCCGATTTAGCTAATCAGGTAGTTGATGCGAATCTACCCCTCGCTTCGGCCCTAGAAATTCTCCTGTTAAAAGTCCCAGAATTTGTCACTTATTCCCTACCAGTTTCTCTTTTGCTGGCCACTTTAATCACCTACGGTCGTTTAAGTAGTGATAGTGAAACCGTTGCCCTGCAAAGCTGTGGAGTCACTCTTTATCGTCTTTTTATACCCACTTTTTGCCTGAGTTTAATAGTTACAGTCGTGACATTTTTATTAAATGAATATGTGGTTCCCAATGCTAATTATCGAGCCACAGAAATTTTAGTGCAGAAAATTAATAAAGAAGCAAGTTTTTGGAAAAATAAAGATTTTTATTATCCCGATTATGAAATAAAAACCCTAGAAAATGGTGCGATTAATCGCAATTTAAGAAGTTTATTTTATGCCGAACAATTTGACGGGGAAAAGATGAAAACCGTCACCGTTATCCGTTGGCTAAAACAAGAATTAAATCAAATTATTATCGCCGATTCGGCCCGTTGGAATGCCGTCGATAACGTCTGGGACTTTTTTAACGGCATTATCTATGAATTAACCCCCCCTAACGCCTCCTATAGCCAAGTTATCCCCTTTAAAGCCGAAAAAATCGCTTTATCTCGCTCCGCTTTCGATTTTGCTCGTCAAAGCCGCGATCCCTACGAGATGAACATACCACAGGCGATCGAATATGTGCAACTGCTCAAACTCAGTGGCGATGATAAGAGAGTCAGGTTTTTTCAAGTGCGAATCCAGCAAAAAATCGCCTTTCCCTTTGTCTGTATCGTCTTTGCTACCATAGGTTGTGCCTTGGGTTCTCTACCGCAAAGAATCGGTCGGGGAACCAGTTTCGGTCTCAGTGTCGCCATTGTTTTTCTCTACTATCTTTTCAACTTCTTAGTGGGCAGCTTGGGACTAACCGCCACCCTCTCCCCCTTCCTAGCTGCCTGGCTGCCTAATTTTTTCGGTTTTGGGTTAGGTCTGTGGTTATTATGGCGACTTAACGGTTAGACTTTTTTGAAAATTTTCGTCAAGATAGGAGACGTAGAGTTATCGCAGGCCCCTTAGTCTATGTTTCCCTTCTTCTTCAACACTTGTGGCAGCACTTCCCGCCAAGAATGTCAAGAGCGTAAATTAAAGTTATCATGATACTAAATCCCTTGAGTATAGGCTACTTATGAGGAGAGGCACGGGAGCATCTCACCTTTGTAACCCCTAAATCAGGTTTTTATGTCAAGCTATTTTGAAAGCCTTGCTAGAAAACAGTTTTAGGGATAAGTATAATTACTCACTTGTATAAATGAGATGCTCCCGAGAGGCAGGCTTTTCTTCCCTAGCTGTTGAGAGAGTCAGCTTTTAGTAGCTCGCTTTCTACTGCTATTGTCAACTGTTTCTTCAGTCCTCCAGTAATCTTTAACATTTCCTCAAGACTTAGAAAATCAACTAGATACTATGTACTGTGACGAGAAAAGCCTTCCTTAGTCAATCGTTGCAAAAATTGCAAGAAGTTATCTCGAATTTTATCTGTAGCCTGGAGAGTAAGATGGTTCTCATCGGAATAGAGCCTTTGATTATCCTGTACAGCATGACAATACTTCTCACTCTGAGGACATAGTAAGGCAAAGGGATCGAAAGCGACTAAATTGGGAATGCTCTCAATTTCCCGACGTAGAATGATTGTAAATTTCTCATTCTTTTTCGTTAGTTCTTCCCGCTCCATCTTGACGAAACACTTATCCGATGGCTTTCTCCTGAACCATTCTTGAGTACACAAGTCTAAAGGATATAAATCAGGCATCTCAGGAGTTGGGAACATAACAACTATTTTTATATTCTGATTGTCTTGAGCAAAATTCTTAAGCTCCTTCAGCCATCTTAGTAGAGCATCTTGAGGGTTTTCTGTTACTCCCGATTCAAGATAATAATTGATTCTCTCGTATCTCCTCGTGCCAATACGCGGCTGTCCAAAATAATAAGCGAGGTAGGAAGATAGAATGATGATATTGTTTTCTTGAGGATCTAAACGATTAATTTGATTATATACTTTTTTGTTTAGGGTTTTATTATTGTTCTGATTTTTGGCTAAGGTCATTCCTCCTACGGAACTGGAATAGTCCATAGTTGGGAATATGGTGGCGTTAATTGCTACTACTTTGCTATTCATTTTAAGCTCCTCAGCCACCTGTTCTACCATTCCTTTGTAATGAATAGCGTGACTATCACCAATAAGAATTATCTTACCTTGCTTTTTATCCTGTACTATTACAGATTTTTTCTCGGAGATATTATCTGGCTTTTGCTGATTCTTGCTGCCGGTATATAAAGCTCTTGCGGGGGAGGATAGAAGTCCGATTAATAGGACAGTTGCCATCGCATAAGCAGTTATACCATATAGTATAGATTTCCCTTGAGAGTTAGACCATTGCTTATGTCTAAAGGGTTTTTCTACCCAATAGTAAGAAGCAAGAGAAGCTAATACTATGCACAGTAATTGTATAGGGAATGTCCATAAATTGATCCCCACGGTCAATTTACTTAAAACAATTACTGCCCAATGCCAGAGATACAACGAGTAGGAAATTAAACCAATAAAAACCACCTGAGGCTGAGTGAGTAGGTTGAATATCTTGGTTTGAGGACGTAGGGAAGTAATGGCTATTGCTGTTAATAATACACAGGCGATTGTTACGAGGACAATAAATTGACTCGGTACAAACATAATGGCTAGTAGGCATAATATAGCTATACCAGCAGGCAACTTTTTCAGATAATCATGAAGGCTACTTTTACGATTGTATAGGAAAAGGAAAAGGAGACTCCCTGCTCCCATCTCCCAAAAACGAGAAGTCATCAGGAAGTATGCCCCTGGTTGATAGGCTGCGTTAAAGTGAATGAAAGAGACTAGGGAAGCAGTGGAAAGCACGCACATCAACCAAAAAAGATTTTTCGATCCTTTGATGGTTTGCTGAGTAAAGCCTGTTAACCAAACTAAAAAGGGAAATAATAGATAAAACTGCTCCTCAACGCCCAAAGACCAAGTGTGAGTAAAAATGTTCCTCTCTGCCCACACCCCAAAATAGTCGGTGGCTTGCTTAAGCAGATAAAGATTTGAGACTCCGAAAAGAGACCCGATTCCCGTTCTGAGAGAGGCTATAGGATAAACTTCAAATAGGCAAATGAGAATGCTGCTAATAATTACGCACAGCACTAGAGCGGGCATCAGACGCTTTACTCTTCTTCCATAGAATCCCCCAATAAATTCGTTAAAGTTTTTCTGTGTTCGCTTCGCTAGAGATGCAGTGATTACATAACCAGAAATAACAAAAAAAATATCTACACCTAGATAACCACTGGGCAATAGGTCTTTGTTAAAATGGTTAATAATTACGGCTAGGACAGCTATAGCTCTGAGTCCGTCAATCTCAGGTCGATAGCTACTCGCAGATTTACTTATATCCATAGGAGAGAAGTTGAGTAGTTAGTTGATATTTTTTATATTTTTTCATATTTGCAACACACTTTAACATATCAACCCTTCTTTGACAAGTAATTCCCCATTCCCCTAGCCTAGTGTAGTTCGCATTTTTTGGCTTGTGGTCAACTCTTGATACCCAATACTGCCCCAGTACACAACCGCTGAAATTCTCACTCGTAATGCCTTACTACCTAGGAATTGGTGATCGCCAATGGGTTTTGCTGGCGGCGTGGTTTCCCCTGGAAAAAGAACGATGCCGCACCGCAGAGCGACAAGAAAAAGGTAAATAGGCTGAATAAACGTGGTGAAGGGCGAAATAAAGCCATAACTAAATCAATATCGCTCTTGACAAAATGTCTATCCAGTGTAGATAATGGTAGTTTGTGTGAACTTTAGCTAGACTCAATAAACCCTTGGCTAACGTTATAGTGATTGGTGCCCAATGGGGCGACGAAGGAAAAGGAAAAATCACGGATCTGCTGAGTCGATCGGCGGATGTAGTGGTGCGTTCTCAAGGTGGCGTAAATGCGGGTCATACCGTCGTCGTCGAGGATCAAACGTTCAAACTCCATCTAATTCCCTCTGGGATTCTCTACCCAGATACGGAATGTATAATCGGCTCGGGAACAGTCATAGATCCCTCGGTGTTACTCAAAGAGATGGCGCAATTACACGCCCTCAATGTTACCACCGACAATCTCTATATCTCGCAAACGGCTCATGTCACTATGCCCTATCATCGGCTGCTCGATCAAGCATCCGAGGAAAAACGGGGTAAATATAAAATCGGCACCACGGGAAGGGGTATCGGCCCCACCTATGCCGACAAATCCGAGCGCATCGGCATTCGAGTCATCGACTTGATGAATACCGAGAATCTGCGGCAAAAACTAGAATGGACGATCAATTATAAAAACGTCATTTTAGAAAAGTTATATAACTTACCGCCTTTAGATGCGAAGACGGTGATCGAGGAATATCTAGAATATGCCGAGAAACTGCGTCCCCATGTGGTCGATAGTTCCTTAAAAATCTACGAAGCAATCCGCAAGCGTCAGAATATTCTCTTTGAAGGGGCCCAAGGAACCTTACTCGACCTCGATCACGGAACCTATCCCTACGTTACCTCCTCCAATCCGATCGCCGGCGGCGCTTGTGTGGGTTCTGGCATCGGTCCGACGGTAATCGATCGAGTGATCGGTGTGGCTAAAGCTTACACCACTAGGGTAGGCGAAGGTCCATTTCCCACGGAATTAGAGGGGGAGATCGAGCAGTTATTGTGCGATCGTGGGGCGGAATTCGGGACCACCACCGGCCGTCGTCGTCGTTGCGGTTGGTTTGATGCGGTTATCGGTCGTTACGCGGTGCGAATCAATGGTTTAGACTGTCTAGCGATTACCAAATTAGATGTTCTCGATACCCTAGAGGAAATCAAAGTCTGTGTCGCCTACCAATTGGACGGCCAAACCTGTCGCCATTTACCCAGCAGTGCGGTGGAATTCGCCCGTTGTCAACCGATTTACCGAACGATGCCGGGGTGGCAACAACCCACCAGTGATTGTCGCAGTCTGGAAGACCTGCCCAAACAGGCCCTCGATTATCTAAAATTCCTGGGGGCGATCATGGAAGTACCGATCGCGATTATCTCCCTAGGAGCTAGTCGCGACCAAACTATTATCGTTGAAGACCCCATTCACGGGCCAAAACGCGCTCTTTTGGACGAAAATGGCTCGCCTTGGGATAATTACGAATTTTAAATCATTGCCAAAGAGGATTAGTCAACTATGCAAGTTAGCGTTGAATGTCAAAAAAGACCCGAAAATATTAACCCCAGGGCCCTACGTCGTCAGGGTTTGATCCCGGCGGTTCTCTACGGCCACAGCGGCACGGAATCGGTTTCCCTCGTGGTGGGAGAAAAAGCGGCCTTAACCCTGCTCAAAAAGGCCTCGGTAAATAATACCTTGGTGGATGTGAATGTTCCCGAAATGCCCTGGACGGGAAAAGCTTTGATCCAAGAGGTACAATCTCATCCTTGGAAAAGAAATCTCTATCACCTCAGTTTCTTCTCAGTATCTGCCCACGGTAAGCTCGATATCGTTGTTCCGATTAAAGCCATGGGAGAAGCGATCGGAACTAAACAGGGCGGTTTAATCGAACAGTTCGTCAACGAAGTTAATGTCTCCTGTATTGCTGATAATATCCCGGAAGTGATCGAATTTGATGTTTCGGAGATCGGTGTGGGGCAATCCCTGCTCGTGGGTGATTTGAAAATGCCAGAAGGGGTGACTTTAAAAGACGATCCCCATACCACCGTTTTTGCCATTGTTGCCGCTAAACGGTAAATTCAGTGATCGGTGGTCGGGTAATAGGGTTTTGGGGTGATAGGGTGTTGGGGCTTTAGGGTTTTAGTTGAAATTCCCCCACTTCCCCACTTCCCCACTTCCCCACTTCCCCACTTCCCCAACCCCCACTCTGCCATAACTGCTACTGCATACTTTGTGCTTTTTGTCAAAAAAACTTTTTCTTTGCAATAAAACTACACAAAAAAAAGATCATCGTTGTGGGTGAAACTGACCAATTTACCCGTCTCAATTGGAATCACCCTGTAGGTGTAGCAAGGGTTTCAACCATTGCTGTCTAAAAAAGCACAGAATAACCGACTTTAAAATTCTATCAAATCGCTGTAACCATTACAACATCGTTGTTAAATAAAAATCTTTCTCAATTAATTCTTAAGAATTTGTAAATATTGCGAAATGTTAATTTAAATATTCTCAAGTTTTTGGAGTCAATAAATAATTTTTGCTTATCTTTGGCGCACATTGGGTTAGAAGTCAGTTATCAGTTATCAGTTATCAGTTATCAGTTATCAGTTATCAGTTATCAGTTATCAGTTATCAGTTATCAGTTATCAGTGTCAGCTTTTTTCTCCCCTCTCCCATTTCCCCTCTCCCATCTACTGGGGAGTTAGATAACAAAAACGCTTAAATAAGTCCTCGCGGGCGGATTCGATTGATAATAGCCGTGCGCTGCAAAGGAGGCAAGAAATAGACCCCTTCGGGCCAATTCGGGTCTAAGGCCGCCCCAAAACCGTTTAATATAGTTTCACTAACCAGAGGGGCAAGAATCCATAAACGGGGCAAAATTTCCTCATTGTAGGGGCTATTTTCTCGTTTGGCCTGTCGCTGTAGTTCAGCAAAAACGGCGGTTAATTTCGCCAGACAATTACGCACATCGGCACGAGTGGAAGAATTACGATAGGGTTCTAGGAGAGCGCTATTTAGGGCAATTTGACCTAATAATCCTAGATTATCGACAGTTATCTGCCGATCTGGATGAGGCGAAAAAAATAGATCAATTTGTCGGTTTTCGTCGGTAATTTCCTTGCTAATTTCTACCTGGCCTAGAGGCGATAATAATTCTTCCAGATAGTTTTTAGCAAATTGGTCAGGCTCTTCGTTACTCTTTATGCTAAATCAACAGACAAGATGCCAAGATAACATACTTCTAACCCAAAAATTCCGAAAGTTTCTAAAGCCATAGCCTCTTCGTTTTATTAGTTTAAGTTTATTGTTGATTCCCTCGACCA